>JAVBRL010000074.1:0-7155 GCA_031547985.1 Synergistaceae bacterium | reverse complement strand
TCCCCATGAAAAGGATAACCGTCGTGTCGCCCCAGTTCGCGAAAGCCGCTTTGGGAGAGATGATGCCGAACCTCGAAAGAGCCACAGGAACAAGAACCGCTGTGATGGGAAGAGCGAAAACTTCGGTGAAGAAGAGAATCGCCGCGACGACGAGGATGCCTAAGGTGAGATAGGCCTTCGTCGGGTTGATTTCCTTCGCAGGGGCCTCCGCTGCGAAAGCGACTGCCGCCACGAACAGAACCATTAAAACGGCCAAGATAAAAAAACCTACCATGCGCTTTTTCATTGGTATCTGCCACCTCCAACAAACATTAGATCGTTTCCTAGGAAAATCTCATGGAACAATCCTGACTGTTGCAAGTACAGCGAACAAACGTAAACAAATGGAGCTTCAAGAACCTTAGCCCCGCACGGTTTTCTACTCGACAATCCCCCCCTTTGCAGCGATTGCATCTATAAAGATGACAACCGCAATGATTGTTTGTGATATAAATAACGGGAACTACGACATAGATTATACCACTTCACATCATAGCAAACCTGCAATAGGGGGAATTCTTTTTTTAGAAAATTTTTAAAGAAGATAGTTGGCGATCGGGTGGGAGCGCCTTGCCAACTCCTGAATCCGCACCAGGTTGGCGCGGATCGCCTCAACCGAAGTCACATGCGGAGGGAGGGATGACTGCGCCACGAGAAGCGAGCCCGAGAGGTAGATCGTCTGTCCGTTTTGCGTCTCGCGAAGCGCGATATCGTAACCCAAGGTCTCGAGCTGAAACGCCCGGTCGAGCTTTTCTTTCAATTCTTCGAGAAAACGCTCCGTCGCGGGATTGCGGTCGCCCTCGCACACGAGCGCGTCGTCGATCGTCAGGCGCAACCGCCGATCGTCCGAAGCGGGCGCGATCCCCGTGCGCAGGATCCCCAGAGCGATTTTGCGGCGCATGGGGATGTCGTGCTGTTTCATATAGCTCACCATGTTCGAGATACGCTCTCGCGTCTCGGGGTGCGACTGATACACACCCGGATCGACGTAGGGGCGCTTGAGTTGCTCTTCTTCGAGGCGCTCGAGCATCGTCACCATCCCCGAAGGCTCGTAACCGGCCCGAACCAGAGCGTCGATACCACGATAATCTGCCTCGCGCTCCAGATCGCGGCTGTAGGCGTTCATCACGGCGACCTGGGCCATGTTCGTGAGGATCAACGCGGGCACGACGGCACCTGCACCGGCACTCGCAATGACAACCGCAAGCGCCGGCAGCGTCATCCGTTCGTTGCGCGCGACCTGGATCAGCACGTGCTTACGGTCGGCATGCACCATTTCGTGGGCGATGATCCCCGCGAGTTCGGACTCGCTTTTGATGAAATCGAGCATCCCCGTGGTGATGTACATCATGCCTCCCGGGAGCGAAAACGCGTTGGGGTCCTTGACGTCGACGACACGGATCTCGTAGTCGAGCTCGCGCTCCATGAAAGGTTCGAGGCGTTTGACGACGACGCTCAAGCGCGCATTCGCCGCGGGGTCCATGACGCGGCTCATATGCTTTTCCACTTCCGACACCGCCTGACGCCCCAATTTGATCTCTCGCTTCGTGGCTTCGCTTTCCCGGTCGGCCGACGCGGCACCCGGAGAAGCCCCCCAGGCGGACACGGCTCCAAAAAAGACGAGCCAACAACACAACAAAAGCTTCCCTACACGTGCACACGGCACGCGAAAGAAAGCTCTCATTCGTTCGTCGGATCGTATTCGAAATCGTTTCAACTTTTTCACATGTTGGGCCTTTTAGGCCACGGCGCTTTTAGCCCCCACTGTTCTGCGCATAGCCCAGAACGGCGTTGCGGTTCTGGTTCATGCGGAGGAGTTTCTGGCGCATGTCCGCGAGGCGCCCTTCGAGCTCCTTTTGTACGCCTTTTTCACGCTCCAGCAGCATCTGCCCCAGCTTGCGAATCTCCTCGATACGCGACAAGAGCTGTTTGTAGCCTTTTTCGTCGATGCTCCGCTCGATAGCGTTCCAAAACGCCGGTCCCTCGCGTCCCTCGCTCAAGCCCAAGTCGATGGAAAGTTCCTGCCATTTATCGAGCAACGACTCCTGATTTGTGATCACACCCTGTTTTTTTTGCAGGACATTCATTAACGCGTCCATATCCGAATCGGACACGGCAAGCTCCTCTTCGTAAACCAATGAATCGAGTTCTCGATAGAGTGCCAACTCCTCGTCGAGAAGTCCGTCCACAACGCAGTAAAGGTCAGTAGGCAAAACTCGTCCCTCCCGTCTGCACCGGTTTCTGTTGCGAATAGGGGGAAGGCGCTTGCGCGGGCGCTTTTTCTTGGGCCTCCGCTTTGAGCTTCGCGATCGCCTCGTTCCACGTCGCGCGCAGTTCCTCGAGCATCATGCGCACCTGCACGACAAGTTCCACGTTCTTTTTCATATTCGCGTCCACGAGCTGGTAGTACATGAAATCGTACAAGCGCATCAGCCCTTCGGCGATCTCGCCCCCCTGTTCCATGTTGAGCGTGATCATCAGCTCGCGAATCACCGCCTGCGCCTTTTGCAGATGTTTGTTCACGCGCTCCGCGTCTTTTTCCTCGAGCGCCTTCTCCGCGGCAAAACACGCGCGTATGCCGATATCGTACGTGATCAGCAGAAGCTGTTCACGCGAAGCCATCTGTATCTGGTTGACCCGATAAGTCTCTTGAGCTTTCTGGGCTGCCGCTTCGTCCACGCACACTCACCCCTTTGGGTTATTTTCGGACGTCTCGCGGAAAAACTTAACCGCCATTTGCGCAGCCAATTCCCGCCCCGCGCGAAAGAGTAAAAAAGCGGTCGCCATCCTAGTTGATGGGTGTTAGGAAATATCTTTTTTCGGGAGTTTTAAGAGGTGCTTTTCTTGAAAACCGCGTGACGCGCGACGCCGAAACCGTCTTCGAAGACCTCCGCGAGCTCCAGGGGGCGCGGAACCGCCAACCCGAGCGCTTGCAACTGATCTTCACCGCCCGTCTCGCAGAAGAGGAGGCCTCCCTCCTTCAACAACGAGACAGCCGCTCGCAAAACGCCAAAGAGCAGGTCCAGTCCGTCTTCGCCGCCGTCTAAGGCCACGTGCGGTTCGTAGTCCCGTACGTCCGTCATCAGTTCCGCCAGTCGCATGCTGGGAATATACGGCGGGTTCGCTACGATAAAGTCGAGGCTCCGCGCACGGCACGGCATCCATCCCGGGTCGAACGAATGCCATAACAAGAGCCGGCCATGCATACGGTAGCGGCGAGTATTGAGCCATGCCCAACGCAGCGCACCAGGGCTTGTATCCGTACCAATCGCCGTGTAGCGCTCGTTTTCCATCAAAAGCGAGAGCGCGATGCACCCCGACCCCGTGCACAGGTCGGCGAAGCGTCCCGTGTGGGGGGCCTTCATCAACACCTTTTCGACCAGCGACTCCGTTTCGGGGCGGGGGATCAAGCATCCGGGCCCCACGAAGAAACGGTATCCGTAAAAATCGGCGTTGCCCACGAGATATGCCAGCGGCTCGCGCTTCGCTCGGCGTTCGAGGAGCTGCCAGAAAAAGCCGTGCGCCTCGTCCGTCACCTCGGAGTCCATCAACAAGGGAAGCTGCGCGCGTTCGACGCCGAACACGTAGCAACACAGGATGTCGATCTCCAGAAGCGGCGTGACGAAACCGGCGTCCTTCAAGAAGTCGGAAGCGCGGCTGCGCATCACTCCCAAAAGCATTCCCTCGTTCCCCCTCTTTAAGAATCGTTAAGAGGCGCTCGCGAACGCCTTCATCCGCTCGGCCTGTTCGGCGAGCTGCAGGGCGGCGATCATCTCGTACAAGTCACCGTCCATCACCGCGTCGAGCTTGTAGAGCGTGAGCCCGATGCGATGGTCCGTCAGGCGGTTTTGCGGAAAATTATACGTGCGGATGCGCTCGGAGCGGTCGCCCGAGCCCACTTGCCCTTTACGCTCCGCCGCCATCTCAGACTGCTGTTTTTGCACCTGCACATCGTACAGGCGCGTACGCAGAAGCTGCATGGCCTTCGCGCGGTTTTTGATCTGCGAGCGCTCGTCCTGGCACGTAACAACAACGCCCGTCGGTACGTGCGTGATGCGCACGGCGGAATCGGTCATGTTCACGTGCTGTCCTCCGGCGCCACTCGCGCGGTACGTGTCGATCTTGAGATCCTCGGTGCGCACGTCCACGTCGACGTCTTCAGCTTCCGGCAGCACGGCCACGGTCGCCGCCGACGTGTGCACGCGGCCGCTCGCCTCGGTCGCAGGGACGCGCTGCACGCGATGTACGCCGCTTTCGAACTTGAGCTTGCTGTACGCACCCTGCGCGTCGATTCGGAAAATGATCTCCTTATAGCCACCGATGCCCGTCTCATGCGTCGAAAGCAGTTCCACGCGCATGCGCTCGCGTTCCGCGTAGCGCACGTACATGCGGTACAGGTCCGCGGCGAAAAGCGCCGCTTCGTCGCCCCCCGTTCCCGCGCGGATTTCGATCACGACGCTCTTGTCGTCGTTTTTGTCACGCGGCAGGAGCAACACGCGAATCGCCTGTTCGAGCGGCTCGACTTTCGCCTCGAGCTCATCAAGCTCTTCGCGCGCGAGTTCTTTCATCTCCTCGTCCGATCCGGCCAGGATTTCGTTCGCACCATCGATGCCGCGCCGAATCGCGAGGTACTCGTCGTAAGCCTGCACGATCGGCATCAGCTCCGTATGGCGTTTGCCCAGGGTCTGCATCTCCTGCGGGTTCGACGCGACCTCGGGACGCGACATGCGCGACTCCAACTCGAGGCACGTCTGCTTGATCTCTTCCACTTTCGCCCAGATATCCATCTTTTCGCCTAACTCTCCCCGTTTTGCTTGTCTTGCACGTCTTCTGCGGCTTGCGGACCTTCCTCGGACCCGGGATCGAGCGCCAGGCCGAGCGCGCACAGCGCCACCTCGACCATCCCCCGGTCCGGCTCGCGTGTCGTCAGGTACTGCAAAGAAAGGGCCGGCGCCATGGCCCATTTTCCCCACGACTCCGAGCGGCCCGCCGCCTTGATGATCTCGTAGGAAATCCCGATCACGAGCGGGAGCAGCACGACGCGGCTTGCCGCGCGCATCGCGAGCGAGCCCTTCGGCACGCAGGCGAACACCAAAATGCTCACCATCACGACCACGAGCAGAAACGACGTCCCGCAGCGGCGATGGATGCGCGAATGCGTCATGACCGAATCCACCTCGAGCGGGGATCCGTTTTCGTACGCGTTGATCACTTTGTGTTCCGCCCCGTGATACGCGAACACGCGCGCGATCTCCTTCCACGCCCCGATGGCCGCCACATAGCCCACGAACACCACTGCGCGCACAATCCCCTCGATCACGTTCTGCATGACGTGCGAGGCGCCCCAGTACTTCACCGCAAGGTCCGAAATCCATACCGGCAGCGCGATGAAAAGCCCCACAACGGCGCCGATAGCGACCAGCGCCGTGACGACGAGCTCCTTCGCCGTGATCGCCTCCTCCTCGCCGAGCGCCACTTGCGCGGAAAGCGAAAGCGAGCGCATCCCCACACGCAGCATCTCGACCATGACGGCAAATCCGCGGCAGACGGGAAGTTTCCAGGGGCCTCTTTTAAGCCACGTCGCGCCGCGCCAGGCCTTTTTCCATAAGTTTCCTTCCATCGTGCGCACGGCCAAGCCCCAATGCTCGGGGCCCTTCATCAGGACGCCCTCGATCACGGCCTGCCCGCCGACGGGAATGCTCGGTCGACCATCGGACGCAAACGCCAGCAGCAGTTTCGCCACCCCGCGCATCCAAAAGACAAATCGCCTCATCGCAAAAGCAACTCCTCGACACCCGCGTATGGCTTGCCGCACGGGTGAGACTCCTCGCACTTGCCGCGCGTCACGCACGCGGGGCCCACCACGGAAAAGAGGTCCGGGGCCTCACGGTGCGCAAGCGTCAACATCACTAGTGCCGCCTCGCGGATCTCCCACTGGGCGCGACGGCAGGTACGCACAGCGAAAAAGTGGTGCAGCTCGCGCGCGTTCATCGTCATGATCAGCCGCGTCTGCCAACCGTGCGGAAGGATAAACCGCGCGTCTTCACGGTCGACGCCCATCTCCACAAGCGTTTCGTAAGCGTTACGCGCCGCGCGTACCTGGTCGGCAAAAACGCGCCGCGCCTCGGGGTTTTCCGCCACCGAACGCGGCATCACGCAATCCGTCGTATCGTCCATCTGTACGTAACGCTGGCTCTGCTGCGAATAACTCGCGATACGGTGCCGCACAAGCTGGTGCGACGCTACACGGCTCAAACCTTCGATCGCGAAGGTGAACGAGGCATGCTCGAACGGCGAGAGGTGTCCCGAGGAGCGCAGTCGGTCGAGGAAAACGCGCGTCTTGGCCTCGTCGAGCCCTTCGAGGATACGCTCGCACGAGACCGCGCTGTAACAGAGTTTCGCCGCCGCCGCGACCACGCGCGAGGCGTCCGGCGTCGACGCGATCAGGCTCACCGAACAGGACATCCCGCCACCCCCTTTCGCAAGGGCTTTCCCCCGCATCCCGATGATCATAAAAGACACGAGGGGCTGTGTCAAAACGTGAAGACTTCCTTGTCTTCACGACTGACACAGCCCCTCGCGAAGCTCGTAGCCGAAAAACCGGCGTTGTTACTCGGAATCTTCTTCGGTCTTTTTCTTCTGGCCGTAGTCGACCCCGGCGTACTTCTGGCGGAACTTCTCAAGACGACCCGCCTCAATGGCGCGCCCCTTCTTACCGGTGTAGAACGGGTGACACGCATTGCACACGGAAACGCGCAGGTCGCCCTTCGTCGAGCGGGTCTGGAACGTGTTGCCACAGCTGCACGAAACCGTGCACTCCTCGTATTGCGGATGGATATCCTTTTTCATTTCAAGCACCTCCAAAACGGCGCGAGCCGTGACTGCTAACTCGAGTGATTCAAAAACGTACAGCAAGAAATTATAGGCCGCAAACACCAAAAAAGCAAGAGTGGAAGGCGCTTCCTCCGTGAAGTGTTCCCGTGAAAAATTTCTTCTGGAAATTTTCGGGAAACAGGTTGCGTTTTGCGACCCTTTTGCGCAGTTTATTATATAGAGACGTCTCGCTTTTGAAACACCCGCGCTCATTCCATCCCTATCCGCGCGCGCAGATGACCC
>JAVBRL010000101.1:0-5208 GCA_031547985.1 Synergistaceae bacterium | reverse complement strand
ATCACAAACTCCGCCGGACAGACGAGGTTGCCGATGTTTTCGATGAAGAGGAATTTTTTCCGGATATCGAGCCGATCAACCGCCTCGGAGATAGCCGGTGAGTCCAGATGGCACGCTCCGCCCGTGTTGATCTGATACGTATCGACCCCGAGCGCGCGCAGTGTTCGCGTATCGATATCCGATTCGATATCGCCCTCGATGACGAAACAGCGCTCCGCGCCCAGTTTCCCGGTCAGCGCGGCCAAGAGCGACGTCTTGCCTGCGCCGGGCGAGCCCATCACATTGACCGCGAACGTACCGCCTCGCGTCAATCGCTCGTTGAGCGCTTTCGCCAGCTGTTCGTTGCGCGCGTAGATGGATTCCAGGGCGTTTTGCTTTTTGCCGTCCATTGTCGTCACCCGTCTTTCGTCTCGATCTCGCGAATATGAAATTCACGTCCGATCTCGGTCGGGAGGCCTTGCCCTCCACAGTGAGGGCATTCAAACGAAAGGGGGCGCCGTTTGAAAAAAGCCCCGCACGCTTCGCACCGAAGCAGCGGAACAACCCTTTCGACGATCAGTTCAGCCCCCTCGCAGGGCGTTCCCTCCGCCACGATGTCGAAGTAGAGGCGAACGCACTCCGCTTGATATCCGCAGTAATCCCCCACCACCAGGTGGATCGCTTTCACCTTCCCCCCGCTTGGGGCGCGTTCCCGCGCGATCCGCACGATCTCCTCGGCAAGGGGGTACTCATGCACTCTCGAAGGTCTCCTTGTGTTTTTCGAAAGCGGGAGGCGTCTGCGCCGTTTCCATGCACAGACACTTTTTGGGGCAGACCTCCACGCAACCGCCGCACTGGATGCACCGAAAACGATCGATCGTCCACGTGCTTTTTGCGTCCGCCATGTTCGCCGCTTTCGCGACTTCGATCGCATGGGTCGGGCAGCGCCTCGCACAGAAGCCGCAATAAATGCAGTCGCCGATTTCGATTTCGACGTGACCGCGCGTTCGCGACCGGACGTGCCCGGAAAGCTTCGACAGGGCGATCGTCTCGGGCTTTCGAAAGAAGCCGGCAAGAGCGATCTTCGTCATGGAAAAAAAAGACATCGCGATCCTACCTTTCCGTGCAGCTGACGCATGGATCGATCGTCAGGATCAAAATGGGCACATCGGCCAGGTCGCACCCTTTGAGTGTTTCGAGCAGCGCTGGAATATTGGCGAAAGTCGGCGTTCGTACGCGCATGCGCTCGAGGTTTTTCGACCCGTTCCCCTTAGCGTAGTAGATTACTTCTCCTCTCGGCTGCTCGAGCCGCGCGAAGTGCTCGCCGTCGGGAGCGCCCGTCACCTTGACGTCGATTTCGCGCTCTTGCGGCATCTTGGCGATGCACTGTTCAATAAGGTCGATCGACTGGAAGAGTTCGCGGATCCGGACGCGCATGCGCGCGTAGCAATCGCCCCCCGACTCCATGACCGGCTCGAAATCGAGGTGCGGGTACGCGGAGTACCCGGTCTCGCGGATATCCATCCGTACGCCGCTCGCCCGGGCGGTCGGCCCCACCGTCCCCAAGCCGTGCGCGGCCGCTTGGTCCAGAACGCCGACGCCGACCGTCCTCAGTTTGATGGACGTGTCGTTCAAAAAAACGTCCGTCAGGTCATGCAGTTCCCCTTGGAGCGTACGCAACGTTTGCGAGATCGTCGCCAGCATTTCGTCGTCGACGTCCCTGCGAACGCCGCCGATCTTGCAGACGGAGAAGATCACCCGCCCACCCGTCGTCAGGTCGAAAAGATCCAGCACCCTTTCCCGCAGGCGCCACGAATGCATGAACAGACTTTCGAAACCAAAGGCATCCGCGTACAGCCCCAGCCACATGATATGGCTGTGCACGCGTGAGAGTTCCGCCCACAGCATGCGCAGAAACTCGGCCCGCACCGGCACCGCAAGCCCCATGATCTTCTCCACGGACATGCAATACCCCATGCCGTGCATGAAACTGCAGATCCCGCAAATGCGCTCCGCCACGTAGACGAACTCCTGAAAATCCTTTTTTTCGACCAACTTCTCCAGCCCTCGGTGGATGAACCCGATCGAGGGCACGGCTTGCACGACTTTTTCGTCTTCCAGCACCAGATCCAAATGGATCGGCTCCGGCAGGACGGGGTGTTGCGGACCAAAAGGAATGACTGTCTGTTTTCCCATGCGAATCGACCTTTCTGCGAATTGCAGGCCCAGGTTCTACTTAAAGGGCGTCTTGACGGAGGTTTTATAAAAATTGCCCCCGAAATCGACATTGATATTGACGATCTCGACGCCGAATAAATCCCGTATTTCATTCTCGTACAAAAACGCGTAGGGATAGATCGCGCCGATACTCCCCACTTCCTCGCCGTCACTGACGTGCAGCCGCAAGTTCACGAAGCGGTAGGCGAGGTCGAAAGAGTAGGAGAGTTCATAGCCGTCTTTGCGCGTGCAGCAGATCTGAACCAAACGATACCCCTGCTCCGCGAGAGCCGTCGTTTTTTCGAAAAGCTGCGTCCGCTCGACCGTTTCAATGATCTGGTTGTCAGGCACAGCGATTCGCCCCCTTGATGCGCCCGTATTTTTCCTCCAGGACCCCCAACGCCTTCGCCACGCCCGCGATGATATTTTCCGGCCGCGCGGCACACCCCGGCACGTAAACATCGACGGGGATCACTTTGTCGATGCCGCCGAGGATGTTGTAACACTCCGCGAAAATCCCCCCCATGGCCGCGCAGATCCCAATCGCGACGACGACCTTGGGGTCGGGCATCTGCTCGTAAAGCTGCCGGATCACGGGGATGTTCTGCTCATTGACGCTCCCCGTGATCAGGAGGACGTCCGCGTGTTTCGGATTTCCGGTATTGATCATCCCCAGCCGCTCGACGTCGTAAAGCGGCGTCAGGCAGGCAAGAACTTCAATGTCGCAGCCGTTGCAACTCGAGCCGTCGTAGTGCAGGATCCAGGGGGATTTTTTGAAAAACGCCATCGCAAAACACTCTCCTTATTCAGGGGTGCGGCAACGAATGGATAAAAGAATATCCATACAGGTTGACCAACCCGGCCGTCGCCGTGATCGCCCAGCTGAGCTTGAGGGCGGTCTCCCATTTCACCCGCGCGAATACGTTGTCCGACAGGATCTCGAGGAAGTAAATCACAATGCAGGCGATTATTCCAAGCAGCCACGAATGGGCACCGTCGTAGGCGAAGAACAAAAAGACCAAGCCCAACGCGAACATCGTTTCGTACCAATGCGCGATCTCCACCATCGCCAGGCAACGCCCCGTCAGCTCCGTCGTCGTCCCCTTGACGATCTCCTGATGTCCGTGGTGCGACGTCGACAGGTCGAACGGCGATTTGCGCAACTTGAACGCGAGGACATAGACGAGCCCGGCGAAGATAAACGGCATCGACACGACGAGCGGCCTGCTCTGCGTAAAGGCATCCGCGGCGGCGAAAGATTTCGTGTCCATGTAGTACGCGAACGCCGTGAGCAGGATCATCGGCTCATAGGCCATGATCTGCAGCAGCTCCCTCTCGGCGCCGATCAGGCTGTACGGCGAGCCGGAGGAGTAGGCCGCCACGACGTAGAAAACGGAGGCCAGGGTGAAGGCGAACACCGCAACCAAAATATCGTAGCCCAAGAAAAGGACGACGGTCGTGAACGCGGAGAAAAACAGAAATATCGTGATGTAATACCGAGTGACCCTGTTCACGGTCACCGGTTTTTTCTGCAGCAATTTCAGCACATCGTAGAAAGGCTGCAAGAGGGGAGGCCCCACTCGGCCCTGCATCCGCGCCGACACTTTGCGGTCGAAACCCGTCAACAGGCCGCCCGCCAGAGGAACGAAAACTGCGGTCAAGAGGACTTCGAACAACGTCTCCATTTAAAGCAACCTCTCCAGGGCGACGTAGGCTCCGACTACAAGCATGAGGGACGACAGCAGCACGCATTTTCCGTACAACATCTTTTCGCCGAAATATTTCTTCATGTACCAGTTCGCGTGCTCCACGCTCCGCGCCTCTCCCCCGCTTCCGTAAAAACTCTTGTTGTCCCCGGTGTTCTGTCCCGCCAGGTAAATGGAAACCGGCTTCGCCCGGTTCCACCGGTAAATCGGCATCAGTATCAAGGGAAGGATGAAAATCACGACCATCATGAAACGCGTGAGCGTCATGTCAAAGCGGTTGATAGGGGACGCTATCGTCAATCCTGAATAAACCTCACGGAGATACGGGATGATGGCGTACGTCGAGATCAACGGGTAGCACAAACACACGGCCACAACCATAAAGGAGAGGAGGTCCAGCGGGATCTGTTCGTCCAGTCCCATCACGTAATCCGTGACCTTCGTTTTACTGTAGTTTTCGACGAGTTTTCCCATCCATTTCGTCCAGAAAAACAGGGTGACGGAGCTACCGAATGCCACCATCACAACGATCAACACGTTGCCGTTGTCGATAAACGCTTTCATGGCGGCCCATTTCGAAATCAGCATGCCGAACGGCGCCAGAAACATCCCCGCAATCCCAAGGATCAGGAACATCGTCAGGTGTCCGGATATGTTCAAAAGCCCATCCATATCCTCGACGTTGCGCGATCCGAGCTTGTGTTCCGTGGAACCGACCGCGAGGAACAAAAGCGACTTGGCGATCGCGTGGAAGATGATGAGCATGACGGCCGCCCAGATGGCCTCCTCGGTGCCGATCGCCGCGCACGTGATGATCAGACCCAGGTTCGACAGCGTCGAATAGGCCAGGATCTTTTTGGCGTCGCTTTGCGAAATGGCGACCATGGCGGCCGCCAGGAACGTGAAACTGCCGACGAGCGTGATGACCATCCCCACGTAGTTGCCCTCCAGCAGCGGCGATAAACGAATGATCAGGTAGACGCCCGCTTTCACCATGGTGGACGAATGCAACATCGCCGAGGAGGGCGTCGGTGCGACCATCGCACCCAGCAGCCACCTCGAGAACGGAAGCTGTGCCGATTTCGTCAAACCGGCGAGCGCCATCAGGAAAACCCCGAGCAACAGAACCCCCGAGGGATCTTTCACCTTCAAAAGCGCATCGAGTTCAAGCACATCGTAGCGAAGCGCAATCAGCACGATACCGACGGCAAAGGCCAGCCCGCCTCCGACATTGATGGTCAGAGCGTAAAACGCGTTTTTTCGCGCTTCTTCCGTTTTGGGGTAACCGATCAACCAAAACGAACAC
>JAVBRL010000108.1:0-6173 GCA_031547985.1 Synergistaceae bacterium | reverse complement strand
CGATCACTTCGTCCTGAGTTTTGGTGACGCGCTGCTCGAGGTTCTGGATTTTCCCCAGGTATTCCTTTTCTTTTTCGTTGGGGTTCGTCGTGAGGTACTGTTCGATCAAGTGCGCGATTTCTTTGCGGTTGGCCTCGACTTCGCGGCGCGCGGCCTCCATGCCGGCGGGTTGGGTCCTTAGAATGAGGGTCAGCACGGCCCTGCGGGTATCGATGGCGCACCCTTCCGCTTCGAGGATCAGCATGGCCGGGGTGGCGTATTCCTTGTAGAGTACCTCCAGGCCGTTGTTGATCTTGTTGCTGACGTAAATTCCTTGAAAGGCGATGACGCCAAGAAGAAGAAGCATTGCGACGACAAGAAGGACGATTTTCGAGGCAGTTCTGAGATTACGCATCCATTTCACTGTTTCCCAACTCCCTTAGAAGAATCAAACTGTATTTCGGACAAACAAAATCTTTAAGAGGCGGCCGGCCTCTCGTCATGGATCCCCTGTCCTTTTGTATAAAAGAACAAAATTCACCGCCTTCACAAAGAAAAAACCTAAGCTCCTTTCTTTAGAATTTGAAGGTGGTCAATGCTAAAAAGCAATTAGAAAACGCGAGGTGCCTGTGCGTTTTCTAAGTAATCTGCGATGAAGAGGTTAAAATTAATGATAGTGTAGGAACTTACAGAAATCAAGTGTTAGAAATATTTTTCAATTCCAAAAAAAATTTGAAGCCGCCCGGGATTCCGCTTGTGCGGGCTCGAACGGCTTCGTGGGGGATTGCTTTTCGATTTTATTTTTGCCGAATCGTCCGGATGCGGCGGAAGAAGTAGTAATACATCGCCGTCGCCGTCAGGAGAATGAAGCTCCTTGCGGGGACGTTGTCGACGAGGGCGAAGGAGACGGCAAGCGTCGTCGATGCGTACGAAAGAATGAGCACTTTCGATTTCAGCGTCATCGCGCGCTCTTCGAGAAAACGGCCCAAGTAGCGCCGATAGAGTTCCGTGGAGACGAACCAGTCGTGGAATTTTTGCGAGCCTTTCGCGAAGCAATACGCGGTAAGGAGCAGAAACGGGGTTGTGGGAAGCACGGGGAGAACGGCCCCGAGCGCGCCGAGGCCGAAGCAAAGCAGCCCGACGCCGATATAGACATATTTCAAGGGGGTTTCTCGCTCCCGGTTTTTCACGTCTTTCATGCCGTCTTTACTTGAAAAATTTGTCGATGTAGCCGCAGATGAAAACAATCGCCATCACGATGGGAACGACGTAGACGAAATAGAAGCGAAGCGACCTGGGGAATTTGACCCCGCGACCGGCATCGGCTTCCTGAATAAAATTCTTCCAGCCCCACCCCTTGCGCGTGCAGCAAAAGAGCAGGTAGACGATCGCACCGAGCGGCAGCAGGTTGTTGCTCACGAGGAAGTCCTCGAGGTCGAGGATGTTCGTCCCTTCCCCGAGCGGCTGGATGTGCGACCAGACGTTGAACCCCAGCGCGCACGGCAGGGAGAGCGTGAGGATCGCGACGAAGTTGACCGCGCTTGCCTTGGGTCGGCTCCAACGCAGCAGGTCGATCGAGTTGGCGATGATGTGCTCGAAGACGGCGACGACGGTCGACATGGCCGCGAAGCTCATGAACAGGAAAAAGAGCGTGCTCCAGAGTCGACCGGCTGGCATGTTGTTGAACATGTTGGGGAGCGTGATGAAGACGAGCTTGGGGCCCGCATCGATGTCCACGCCGTACGAGAAACAGACCGGAAAGATGATGAGCCCGGCGACGACGGCGACGGCCGTGTCGAGCAGCGTGACGACGATCGACTCTCCCGTGAGGGCGCGCTCCTTGCTGATGTAGCTGCCGAAGATCGCCATGCTGCCGATGCCGATGGAAAGCGTGAAGAACGCCTGTCCGAGCGCCGCGTAAACGCTCGTCCACAGCCCTTTTTGCGTGAGCTTTTCGTAGCTGGGTTTCAAGTAGAAAGCGAGCCCCGCCTCCGCGCCGGGAAGCGTGACCGCGCGCGCGGCCAGCAACAGCATGACCACGAGCAGCCCGCACATCATGACTTTCGTGACGCGTTCGACCCCGCTTCGAAGGCCGATCGAACAGATCCCCGAGCCGATAGCGACCGTGACGGCAAGCCAGAAAATCATTTCGCCCGGGCTTGCAAGCAGCGCGCCGAAGAATTGCCCCACCTCATCCGGGGAGAGGCCGGTCATCTTCCCCTGCAGGTTGTACCAGAAGTACGCGAGCATCCACCCCGTGACGGTCGTGTAGAACATCATCAGGATGTAATTGCCGGCGAGCGCCAGGTAGCCGTAGATCGACCAGCGCGTCCCGGGTGGCTGGAGCGCCTTGAATGAGCCGACGACGCTCGTCTGCGAAGCGCGCCCGACGGAAAACTCCATCACCATGATCGGCAACGCCAAGAAGGCCAGGAAAAAGAGGTAGATCAAAACGAAAGCGGCGCCACCGTAGGCCCCCACGATGAACGGAAAGCGCCAGACATTCCCCAGCCCGATCGCGCACCCGGCGGACAAAAAGATAAAACCGAGCCGGCTTCCGAGCGATTCCCGCACGAAATTTTGGGGCACGTTTTGTGTTCCTTGCGTTTCCGGCATTTCGAAATACCCTCCTTACCAGACGGCGATGTGTCCGTCGGCGCGCATCTCCGTGGCGCCGCAGAACGCACCGTTTTCGAGGTTCGCGATGATCTGCCCGCGGCCGAACGAGAGGCTGTCGTGGGCGATGTGGATGTCATGTCCTCGGACGGCGAGCCCGCGCGCAATGAAGCTCTCGAGCCCGTGCTCGAGGTGGACGGTGTTTCCCTCCATCCATTGCCAGCGGGGGGCGTCGAGCGCCTCCTGTGGGTTGAGGCCGAAATCGACCAGCCCGGTGACGACCTGAACGTGCCCCTGCGGCTGCATGTAGGCTCCCATGACGCCGAAGGGGGCGACGGCGTGCCCACCTTTGGTGATGAACCCCGGAATGATCGTGTGGTACGGTTTTTTGTCCGGTTCGAGGCAGTTGGGGGACGTTTTGTCGAGAGAAAAGCAGCAGCCCCGGTTGTGAAGCGCGATCCCCGTGCCGGGAACGACGAGCCCCGATCCGAAGCCGCGAAAATTGCTCTGGGTGAACGAGACGCGGTTTCCCTCGCCGTCGGCCGTCGCCAGGTAGACCGTCCCGCCGTCCTGGGGTTTGCCTGGATAGGGGAGGTGCGCCCTGCGCATGTCGATCATTCGTCGGCGCTCGTCGGCGTAGGCGTCGGAGAGCATATCGGGGACGGAGCAGGACATGTGGCGCGGGTCGCTGACGCAGGCGAACGCGTCGGCGAACGCGAGCTTGATCGCCTCGATCTGCAGGTGGTAGTTGTCGATGTTTTCCTTGTGGCTCAGCTCGAAGCCTTTCAAGATGTTGAGCGCCATCAGGGCGACGATCCCCTGCCCGTTGGGGGGGATCTCCCAGATGTCGTAGCCGCGGTAGTTGATACCGATCGGCTCGACCCACTGCGGTTCGTAATGTTCGAGGTCCGTCGCGCGCAGCCATCCGCCGTACTGTTTCGAAAAGGCGTCGATGCGCTCGGCCAGTTCTCCCTGGTAAAAAGCGCGCGCGTCGGTCTGTGCGATCGCCTCGAGTGTGCGCGCGTGGTCGGGCAATCGGCAGATGTCGCCCGCTTTGGGGGCGTTCCCCTCGTGGCCGAACGTCTGGAAGATCGGCTCGAAATCGGATCGGTGCGCGTACTCTTTAAGCAGCGCGAACTCCTTTTCCCACACGCGGACGATGGTGGGGGAGACGGGAAACCCTTCGCTCGCGTACTCGATGGCGTATCGCATGCTTTGTGCGAGCGGCAAGCGGCCGAAGCGTTTTGCCAGAGCGTTCCAGGCCGCTGGAATGCCGGGGATCGTGACGCCCTCCCAACCGCGCACTGGGAGTTTCGAGAGCCCCTTCGCGCGCAGCGCGTCCGGATCGGCCGCATGGGGGGCTTGCCCGCTTGAATTGAGCCCGTGGAGCTTGCCGTCCGTCCAGACGAGGGCGAAGGCGTCTCCGCCGATGCCGCAGCCCGTCGGCTCGACGACTGCGAGGCAGGCGGCGGTCGCGATGGCCGCATCGATGGCGTTGCCTCCCGCGCGAAGGGCCTCGATCCCCGCTTGCGCGGCGAGCGGTTGGGTCGTCGCGACCATGCCCTTGCGGCCGTAGACGAGGCTGCGTTGCGAAGGGTAACGCTGAGCGTGCGCGTCGAACGAAAACATGACTAAACCCCTCCCCTTTGAACTTAAAAGAGCGTAAAAAACATAAAAAGAGTATACTCCAAACGCGTCGGTGAAGAGCAAAAAAAGCGGGAGGTGCGAAGCGTTGAGAGTTTTCGAATATACGGTTTCGACTGGCCGCGAGGGGTTTTACGACATCACGGACAAAATCCGTGAGGCCGTTTCGAAAAGCGGCGCGCCGGAAGGGCTATGCGTCGTCTTCTGCCCGCACACGACGGCGGCGGTGACGATCAACGAAAACGCCGACCCCGACGTCGTTCACGATTTGCTTAAAGGGCTCGATGCCGCGTTTCCGGACAACCCGGCCTTTCGGCACGGCGAGGGAAATTCGGCGGCGCACCTGAAATCGAGCTGTGTGGGCGCGAGCGTCACGCTAATCGTCTCCGGCGGCAAGCCGCTTTTGGGCACGTGGCAGGGCGTCTATTTCTGTGAATTCGATGGGCCGCGCAGTCGGAAAGTTTTCGTGCAGGTCGTGCGCAGCGGGTGTTGACAGCGCAATGAAAGAAGGTATAAGAGCTCCCGTTGATCCGTTAGTCCCGCTGTTTTCTGGGCGGATAGCTCAGTGGGAGAGCACCTGCCTTACAAGCAGGGGGTCGTTGGTTCGAAACCAATTCCGCCCACCAACCATGCAAAAAGAATATCAGTCTGATGGTGGGGTTGTAGCTCAGTCCGGTTAGAGCGCCGGCCTGTCACGCCGGAGGCCGCGAGTTCAAGTCTCGTCAGCCCCGCCATATTTTTTTTGACTTTTGGTTTCGAGCGTCACGACATGCGGCGGGATAGCTCAGTAGGTAGAGCAGCGGACTGAAAATCCGCGTGTCCCCAGTTCAATTCTGGGTCCCGCCACCATCTATTATTGCAAAATGAGCGGAAGTAGCTCAGGGGTAGAGCACAACCTTGCCAAGGTTGGGGTCGCGAGTTCAAATCTCGTCTTCCGCTCCAGAAATTCCAAGGGCTCAGGGGATTCTTCCTGAGCCCTTTTCTTTTTCCACCCTCCATATACCCTCCAACTTTTTTTGCGCCTATGCCTATAAGCCCCCCATTTTATTCGACGGTCCCTCTTCCAAAGCTGGCCAGGTATACTTCTTCCAAGCTTGGAATATCAGTATTTTTACTTACCGCTTTCTTGAAACAACTCCATGAAGCACTTGTAAACAATTGACGAGTGTTACAAGGCAGGTGTTTTACCAGAATAAAGACCGCCTTGGCCGTCAGACACATTTTTTATCAATCGCTCGTCTTTCCAAGCCTATCGTTAACCGCAGCACGTGCAAGCGATTTAAGGATGTGGTATGGATGACAAGCGCGATTAATGTTTCAGTCGATAAAGGGTTTCTAAGGGTGATCGGTGAAGTGCCGGTCGTCAGTAGCAAGGCGGAGCTGGAGGCATTTGTCGCCGAAATCAACTGGCAGTTGCTCGGCGATAAGAAATGCGTGAAAACACCCTCCTTCGGTCGGCCTGTCAATCGGCGTACAAAACAGAGCCATCAACGGCGTCGAAAAGGGAGCCACTTTAGTGATTCATAGTGGATTCTAATTCTTCTTTTTAATCGTTGTTCCCCTGCGATTTTTATCGGTATCAAGCATGCGGCGAGGCTGATTGGCTGACCCTGTATTGCGAAGCCTCCAACTGTCGTTTCCTGTTTCGATAATGTCGCAATGGTGCGTCACGCGATCGAGCAACGGGGCCCACCCTCCGCCCAAGGCTTTGAAGATCTGCACGACGTTAGAAATCTTCTGCCCTTCACTCACGACATATTGCTCCTCGAAAGCGAGCAGCGCCTGCTGTGCTCCGATGACGTTGTTGAAATCCGTCTGGCCGTTGCGGTACTTGTCGTCCTCTATTTCAAACGCGCTTCTCGCGGCTTCGATGCCGAGTGTCAGCGAGTCTGTCCGAACGATCTCCTGGTCGTTAGCGGTAAGTGCATTTCTCA
>JAVBRL010000009.1:0-14139 GCA_031547985.1 Synergistaceae bacterium | reverse complement strand
TTCATCGCCCCGCCAGCCGATGGAGGCAAACTGAGAAACGCCAAAGGCGAAGTCATCTTCGATCAAAAGAATTTCGCGTTCCCGCTGGACGCGCCGTCGCCTGAAACGGTTCACCCGAGCCTCTGGCGCCAGTCGCAGATCAACGGCATCGCGGGACTCTTTAAGGTCGTCGATCGCATTTACCAGATTCGCGGTATCGACATCGCGAACCTGACGGTGATCGAAGGGGAAACGGGGCTTATCGTCGTCGATACGATGGCGACGGCCGAAAGCGGCAAGGCCGCCATGGACCTCTACTTTCAACACAGGCCCAAAAAGCAGGTTGTGGCGGTTATCTACACGCATAGCCACGTCGATCACTACGGCGGCGTTCGCGGCGTCATCACCGATAACGATGTCAAATCAAAGAGAACCCAGGTCATCGCGCCCGACGGATTTCTGGAGGAGGCCATCAGCGAAAACGTATTGGCGGGCAACGCCATGATGCGTCGCGCAACGTACTCCTACGGCTTGATCCTGCCCCAAGTCGTGAAGGGCGACATCGGCTGCGGTCTCGGTGTCTCCGGTCCTCAAGGTAGCGTCACCATGATCGCTCCCACGAAAATCATCGCCAAAACCGGCCAGAAGATGAAGATCGACGGACTCACATTTCAGTTTCTGATGGCCCCGGGCAGCGAAGCCCCGGCCGAAATGCACTTCTATATTGCGGAGCTCAAGGCGCTTTGCACGGCGGAAAACGCCTGCCACACATTGCACAATTTCTACACGCTGCGCGGCGCCAAGACGCGCGACGTCGCCAAGTGGGTCGGATATCTCAACGAGACGCTCGACATGTGGGGCGACGAGGTTGAAGTTCTCTATGCTCCGCATACCTGGCCGGTCTGGGGCAACAAACGCGTGGTCGGTCACATCGAGAAATACCGCGACAGCTTCAAATATATCCACGACCAGGCGCTGTATCTGGCGAACCAGGGGTACACGATGAACGAGATCGGCAATAGGCTGGCGCTGCCGGAAACGCTTTCCCGCAACTGGGCGAGTCGGGGATATTATGGGTCGGTGAGCCACAATGCGCGCGCCGTCTACAATTTTTATCTCGGCTACTTCGATGGAAACCCGGCCAACCTGAACCCCTATGCGCCGGTCGATATGGCGAAGCGCTACGTGCAGGCGTTCGGCGGGCCGGACAAGATCATCGCGGTCGCCCGAGCGGCGTATCGAGACGGCGACTACCGGTGGGCGGCGGAGATTTTGAAGCACGTCGTGTTCGCGGACCCGAGCAATCAGACGGCCCGCAACCTTCAGGCCGACGCCTTTGAACAGATGGGCTATCAGTCGGAAAACGCCACTTGGCGCGGCTTTTACCTGTCGGGAGCGCAAGAGCTGCGGCAGGGCGTGCAGAAACCCTCCGTCGTCAACCCCGGCTCGCCCGATGTGGAAAATGCCATGCCGGTGGAGATGATCTTCGATTTTCTGGCCGTTCGCCTGAATGCTGAACGTGCGACTGGAAAAAAGATCGGCGTCGATTTCCACTTCACGGACAAGAAGGACGACACGCTGTCCATCGCACTCAACAACAGCGTGCTGAACTACCGGAAGCATCCGGATTTCCCCGCCGCAGCGATATTCACGATCAGCCGGCAGGACCTTCACGACGTGTTGTTGGGTCAAACGAAGCTCGACGCGCTGATCGCGGACAAAAAGGTGAAGGCCGAAGGCAATCCCGCGAAGTTGGGAGAAATTCTGTCCTGCATCGACACGCCCGAGTTCTGGTTCGATATCGTCACACCAAACCCGGCCCGATGACGGACATGAAACGCCTTCTCTTCGTCCTGCTGCTGATTTGCTTCTGCTGGCCCGCGTCGTGCGCGTGGGCCAGCAGCCCCCATTACGTGAACGGAATTCTCGGCCTGAAGGCGGCGACGATGCCGCCTCCCGGGAAGGTCTACTACCGGATGTACAACGTATATTACAGCGCCGACTCGATCCGCGACGATAACGGCGATAAAGTCGACGTCGACCACTTTCGTCTGGGCGCGTACATGTTGATCAACAGCTTCACGTTCGCCTCCGAGAAGACATTTCTCGGAGCGCGGGTGATATGCGACATCGACATTCCGTTCGTCAACGTCAACTACTCCGTCGCGAACACGTTCGGCCAACGCCTGCCCGACTTCATGGGGTTTCACGACTTCACGCTCTCCAAAAGCGGCGCTTCGTTCGGCCTCAGCGACGTCGTCGTCAATCCGGTCATTCTAGCATGGAGCGGCTCGTGGTACGACCTCTACGCCGGGCTGTCGTTCTTCCTTCCGACCGGACGCTTCAGCAAAGGAGATCCCTCCTCGCCGGGCAAGGGGTTTTGGACTTTCATGCCGGGCGTCGGTGCGACCGTTTATTTCGACAAGAAAAAAACGTGGTCCGCTTCGATCCTTGCCCATTACGAGATCCACAGCGAGCAGAAAGAGACGGGCACGACCCCGGGGAATCATTTCCACTTCGAGTGGGGAATCGGCAAGGATTTTAAAGATTGGACCATCGGACTCTCCGGCTACGCGTCGTGGCAGGTGACGGACGACAAGGGGCAGAACGCTTCGAACAAGCGGACGACCGCGTTTGCCATTGGGCCGGAAATCGACTTCATCATTCCTTCGATGAAGAGCATCGTGACGTTGCGTTCCCTTTGGGAGTTCGGCAATCACAATAACGCGCAGGGTAACATGACCGTCGCGTCGATCACCTTCGGGCTGGGGAAATAAAAACGCGAGGACAGGAAAATAAAAAGCCGTGCCGCGAAGGGGTGACCCTCGCGGCACGGCTTTTGTTTTGAGTTTTAGATTTTTCCGGCGCGCGAGGCGTTGAGAACCGCCAGCACGGCGACGCCCACGTCGGCGAAGACGGCTTCCCACAGTCCGGAAAGTCCGGCGATCGCCAAGACGAGAAACACTCCTTTGACGGAGAGGGCCAGCGCGATGTTCTGCTGTACGATACGCCGCGTGTTGTCGGCGATATCGATCAGGTCGGGCACGCGCGAGGGGGAGTCCCCGGCGATCACGACGTCCGCCACCTCGATGGCCGCTTGGGAACCGATCGCCCCCATCGCGAAACTCACTTTGGACGCCGCGAGAAGCGGCGCGTCGTTGAGCCCGTCGCCGATGTAAAGCGAGGCACCCGTTCCTCCGTTCGAAAGGTCTTCGAGCGCTTGGACCTTCTCCTGCGGCAGCAGTTGGGAGCGATAGGCGTCAAGCCCCAGCGTCTTTGCGAGCCGCGAGACGACCGCCTCCCGGTCGCCGGAGAGCAGCAGACAGCGAAAACCCTTTTTCTGGAGTCGTGTGACGGTCTCCTGAGCGTCGCTTCGCACGACGTCCGAAACCGCGATCACCCCCAGAAACTTGCCGTCTGCGGCGACATGGACGCGCGTTTCTTCCTCCGTATCCTCTTCCGCTTCGATTCCCAGATGGCGCATGAGCCGGGTGTTGCCGGCGGCGTATTCGGTCCCGTCGAGTGTCGCAACGACGCCCATGCCGGAGATCTCCCGGCTTTCGCCACGTCCGCGAGAGCGCGCGAGAAGCGCGTCGGCATCTTTTATCTTCGCCTTTGCCCCCTGCAGAATGGAGCGGGCGATCGGGTGTGTAGAGTGTGCTTCGCAGATCATGGCCGCCGAAAGGAGTTCTTCGGCTGTGACGCCGGGGGCGGGGTGGAGTCCGGTGACTTCGAACACGCCACGAGTGAGCGTTCCCGTTTTGTCGAAGGCGGCCGTGCGCACATCCTTGAGCGCGTCGAGCACGGCGCTTCCCTTGACGAGAATGCCGCGCCGCGAAGCGGCTCCGATGCCGCCGAAGTAGCCGAGCGGGATGGAGAGCACAAGGGCGCAGGGACATGAAATCATCAGGATGACGAGCCCCCGGTAGATCCAGTCGTGAAACGAGCCCATTCCCAAGATCGGCGGGAGAAACGCCACACCCATGGCGACGGCGAACATCGCGGGAGTGTACCAACGGGCGAAACGTGTGATGAAACGCTCGGTCGGCGATTTTTTCTCCAGCGCGTGCTCGACGAGTTCGAGGATTCGTGCGATGCTCGAGTCCGCATAAAGCGTTTCGGTCTCGAGCGTCAGGCTTCCGTCGAGCACGATCATGCCGCTTAGAAGTTTTTCTCCCGGAGCCGTCTGCACGGGGACGGGTTCGCCGGTGATGGACGACGTGTCGATATGTGCGGTGCCGCTTACGACGTGCGAGTCGATCGGGATTTTCTCGCCGGCCACGACGCGTAATATCGCGCCGATCGGGACATCTTCGACTTTCGTGGGGGTCGTGTGGCCGCCCGCGTCCATGACGTTGGCGACGTCGGGTTTGGAGGCAAGCAGTTGCTGGATAGAACGCCTCGAAGAGTCGGCGGCTCGCTCCTGTACTTCTTCACCGACGCGGTAGAACAGCATGACACTGACGGCCTCGGGCAACTCTCCGAGCGCGATGGCCGCGAGCGTTGCGGCTCCCATCAGCGTGAACTCGTCGAAGTAGTCCCCTTGGGCCAAGTTTGCGAACATCGTGCGCAAAACGGGGTAGCCGCAAAGGAGGTAGGGGATTCCGAAAATAAGCCACTGCCATGGGGTTGGCAGCCCCCCGGTCAATCCGCCAAGCGCGAAACCGGCAAGAGTCATCAGGCCTGAAACCCCTAAAACGAGATTCGAGCGATCGATAGACCATTTTCCTAAATGCATCCGAGCGCCCTCCTCTTTTTCCGAAGGGCAGGAACAAGAAGGGGAACGTTTGCAGCTGCATTGCAATTCGTTTGATTGTGCGTGGCTGTGGCTCATAGAGGTCACTCCCATTAATATATTCGGATATGAGGATATATTAGCACAAAAAAAGACTCCGTCAAGGAAGGGGCGGTTGCCATATACAGACACGGTTTTTGCCGCTCCTTTTCGCTTCGTAAAGCGCTTTGTCCGCGTGCTGCACGGAGTGTTCGTAGCTTGCCTGGCAGTCGAGCTCGGCCAACCCGGCGGAGAGGGTCACGTGAAGTTCCTTTCCGGTTCCTTTGATCGCCATCGGAAGGTCAGCCACGGTGCGAACGATCCGCCAAGCTGTTTCCGCGGCTTGCTCGAGGGTTTCGCAGTCCAGCAACGCCAAAAATTCCTCGCCCCCCCAGCGCGATGTCGCTTGTCCGCTGTCTTCCGCGTTTTGGATGACGTTTGCCACCGCTTTGAGCACGTCGTCCCCGACGTCGTGCCCGTAGTTGTCGTTGACGTTTTTGAAATTGTCGATGTCGAACAGGACGAGAAAGGCGCGTGCCCCACTCTCATCGAGTTCCTTGGATTTCCGCAGGATTAAATCGTTCATCGCGCGGCGTGTCAGTAAGGTGGAGAGAAAATCTCTCGAGGCGACGTGGGTAAGCTCCTCCACCTGCGCTTTTTCGTCCGTAATGTCCTGCAGGCACGACATGAAGCGATATTTGTCCAAGCGGTGAAGGTAACGCCGATAATAGTAAGTTGCCCCGCCGCCCGGAGGGACGACCGCTTTTTCCGCGATGATGAAGTCGACGCCGCCTCGTTCCATGCTCTTCATGCTGGCGAGGTAATCCTCGTAAAGGTCCCAACCAAATGCCAACGTTAATTCCTCCATGGAGCAGTTCGCTTTTTTGAATGGAAGGCCCCATTTCCGAAAGAAGGGATGATTCCCTTTGCTGGAAAAGCGCCTGGTTTTGAGATCCCCCCAAGCGAGGTCGAACGTTTGCTGTTGCCGGATGAGCTTGCGGATCTGCCAGTCGTATCGGGCGTAACGGCGGAGTAAAAAACAGATGACGAACGTCATCGCTACGAACAAAGCGAAAATATGATAGAAAACGAAATGCTGCGTGTCGCGTGCGCGAATGGTGTCCGATTTGTACCTATCGGCGTGTTGTTGCCATTTCGTCATTCCATGCGGGTAAATGACCTGATACAGTTTGATGGTTTCGTTGAACACACGGTTGAATGCCGCGTTCTGCGCGCCGTAAATCATCCTCATATCGGCGACGGCCGTCGTGTTGCCGAGTTCCCGGAGCCGGTAGTCCTTGAGGATGGTGTAGTAGTAATTGAATGTCATCTCGCTGACGAAAACCGCGTCGATCTCTCCTTTTTTCAGGGCGACCATGAGCGATTCCCGGGAGTTGTAGATCGACGGCTCGCGATCGCAAACGACATCCCAGTTGATGTAGTTCAAAGCGTTTAAGGTCGTGCCGACGCGCAACGAACGCAAATCCGCCTTCGCCGGGCCATATGTGTAGGTTTGGATGCGATCGGTCCAGATCGGCAGAGAGTACTCGAAGTTAGGGTGTTCCCAGGTTTCGACGTGCGGGTAAGTCCCGCTGATCGCTTGGCACTTTCCGGCTTGGATCAGTTCTCGTGCTTTGAAAAGGCCGTTTTTGAAGTAGTCAAACTCCAGGACGTGGACCTCGATGCCCGTCAACACCTTGAAAAGTTCGTTTATTTCTGCCTGTAACCCCTTGTGCTTGCCCTCTTCCCGGAAGCTGACGGGGTAAAGCACGCCGCTGTCGTAGATTCGAACGACGTCGTAGCGCTCCCGGATATGCGCAATCTCCTTAGCGAGGCGGCGTCGCTGTGTTCGCAGCAACTCGTTCCTGCGGGCGTTCGCGACTGATGCCACGAGCGCTTCGCCTTCTTTCGACGCCAAGTACCGGTTGATGATACCAGCCAGCGGTTTCATCTCTTTGTGGTCGCTGATGAAACCCTGGTCCGTGTAGAAATTTCGCACCGTGAATTCGTAATGTAGCTCCGGGTTGCGCAGGATTTCGACTTCCGCGTTGTCCACGGTCGCGAAGCAGTCGATCTTTCCTTCTTCCAACCCGCCGATCATGGAAAGTATCGAGGGGTAGTAAACAACCTGCCCGTGAGGGTACAGGTAGGTGGAGATTGCTTTGTGAATGATGGATCCTGTGAGCAGGCCGATTTTTTTCGTTTTGAGGTTCATCAGCGAGCCC
This sequence comes from Synergistaceae bacterium, assembly GCA_031547985.1. Taxonomy (GTDB): domain Bacteria; phylum Synergistota; class Synergistia; order Synergistales; family Synergistaceae; genus JAVBRL01. The sequence goes on along the minus strand of JAVBRL010000009.1, from coordinate 7,161 downwards.
AGCGGTGCCGATATACGTGTGACGATCTGGGCGTCGGCGCGGGAAATCGGATTAATGGTCACGTATTGGCGAAGCCGTGTTTCGTCGAGTCCGATAGGGCCGTAGAAGTCGACGGAACCGCCCTCGATCTGCTTGAACGCCTCGCCCCAATGGTGTTTCCGCATTTTTACGGTCAACCCGAGTTCTTTTTGCAACAGGTCGACGAAGGGCAAGAGCATCCCCGATGGGGAATCGCCGGATCGGGTAGAGTAAAGCAGGTCGTACGAATAGGCTAAATAGATCGGTTTGTCCCGGATGGATGAGAGGTATTTTTTTTCCTCGTTGGTCAGTGTGAACGCACTTTCTGCTGCTTCTGTGAAATAAAGCTGTGCGGAGCAGGTGATTACAAGTGTCATGCAGAGGGATACAGCGCACGTTTTAAAAGCGGAACACAAACGTATGGATGGCATTCTCTGATGTTTTGTCGTCAATCCGGATGTCAATCGATGAAATAGGTTGGGATGAGTGACAAAGAGAAGTCTTTAGTTTTGTATCGTGAAACTATCAAAATAAACGTTTCGCCTCCAACAAAAAGGATTCATTTATGAGAAAGATTATGACAAATAATTCGCTTAAAATCAAGATATTGAATAAATATGTCGATATGAAGAAGAGATGTGATTTTATGATAGCTTGTCGAGAAAAAACAATCCTATTGATCCGGGTCTTTCCAGATGCGCATGCAGTTCTTTCCACAATTTTTCGCGTCGTAAAGGGCCTTGTCTGCGTGTTGTACCGAGCCGGCGTAGTTCCTGCAATCAAGCTCAGCCACTCCCGCGGAGACGGTCACGCGGAAGGATTTTTCCGATCCTCTGACTTTCATCGGATGGTCCGCGACGGTTCGCAGGATGTGATGTGCCGTTTCCGAGACGCGTTCGATGTCTTCGCACTCCAGTAGCGTAAGAAATTCTTCGCCTCCCCAGCGAGATGTCGAGCACTCGCACAGAGCCGTGTCCTGAATGATCCGCGCCACGGTTTTGAGCACTTCGTCGCCGATGTCGTGGCCGTAGCTGTCGTTAATTTTTTTAAAATCGTCGATATCATACATAATGAGAAAAGCGTGCGATCCGTTTTTTTGAAATTCTTCGCACTTGCGAACAAGCAGGTCGTTCATGGCACGCCGCGTCAGCAGCGTCGAGAGGAAATCCGTCGAAGCGACGTACGTGAGCGCGTCGACTTTTGTCCTTTCCTCCGTGACGTCCTGGATGGACGACATGATGGCGTGTTTCCCCAAGCGGTGGAGATAGCGGCGGTAATATCGGCTTTGCCCGTCTTTCGGCGAGATGACTTCCTTTTCCGTGATGATGAAATCGGTGTCCTCCTTCTCCATGTTTTCCAGGTCGGATAAGTAGTCGTCGTACACGTCCCATCCCAATGCGCGGCTCAGCTCCTCCATGGAGCACGATGCGTTTTTGAGCGACAGTCCCCACTTGCGGAAGAAGGGGTGGTCCCCTTTGCTGACGAGGCGCTTTGTCTTGAGGTTTCCCCAGATGAGGTCGAACGTTTGTTGTTTTTGGATCAGCTTACGGATTTGCCGGTCGTACGTTGCGTAACGGTGAAGCAGGAAGAGGATCAGGAGCGTCATCGTACCGATGACTGCGAAGATGACGGCGGCGCGGTAGAAGAATGCATTCTGGGCATCGCGGACACGGATGTAGTCCGATTTGTACTTCTCGGCCTTTTCCTGCCACTGGATGCGGGCCTGAGGGTACATCGCCTGGTACAGGCGGATGGACTCGTCCATCAGGAAATTGAGCTCCGGGTTCTGCGTTCCATAAAGCATCTGCAGGTTCGTGACCGCCATGGTGCTCCCCAGTTCTTTCAAGTTGTAGTCTTCCAGAATGGTGTAATGATAGTTGAAGGCCATTTCGCTGACGAAAGCGACGTCGATCTCTCCTTTTTTCAAGGCGTGGATGAGAGCTTGGCGCGATTCGTAGATGGCGGGCCTCCCGCCGGCAACGAGATCCCAATGGACGTAATTCACGTCGCTCATGGTCGTACCGATCCGGCAGTGACGCATATCCACATCGGAGGTGCCGTACGCGTAGGCGCGGATGCTGTCCGTCCAGATTGGAATCGAATAGTCGAAAGCCTCGTCGTTCCAGAGCTCAATGTTGGGGTACATGCCGGTGATGAACTGGCAATCGCCGGACCGAACACGGGCAAGGGCCGTGTCTACGCCGTTTTGCAAGTAGTTTAATTCCTGGATTTCCACCGACACTCCCGTCAAATTCTTGAAGAGGTCGTTGATTTCGATCTGCATGCCTTTACGCTCGTTCTTTTCGAAAAAACTCACGGGGTAGAGGACGCCGCTGTCATATGCCTCGACGGTGTCGTATCGCTCTTGAATAGCCACGATTTCTTTGGCGAAACGCGCGCGTTCCCAGCGGAAAAGCTCTTCACGCCTCGCGTCTTCGATGGCGGTGACGAGTTTTCCGCCCGCTGCCGACGCCAGGTATCGATTGAGGATATCGGCCAGGGGCTTCACCTCGTCCCGCATGCTGATGAAGCCCTGGTCGACGTAGAAATTCTGAATCGTGAACTCGTATCGCATCGCTTGGCGGCACAAGATCTCCTCCTCCGCGTTGTCGGGCGTGGCGAAGCAATCGATCTCGCGTTTTTCCAGCCCGTCGATCATGGCGGGAATCGTCGGGTAATAGACGATCTTTCCATTCGGGTACAAATAGGTGAAAAGTTGTCGGCTGATGATCGAGCGTTTGAGCAGGCCGATTTTTTTATTCCTCAGGTTCAGGAGCGAACCTAGGGGGTCGTTCGTGCGGGTCACGATCTGGGCATCGGCGCGGAACATGGGGTTGATGGTGTGGTATTGCTGCCTACGTGCTTCGGTGAGTCCGATCAGGCCGTAAAAATCGACGCCGCCGTTTTCGATCGCGTTAAAAGCGGCGTCCCAATCGAGTTTGCGCATTTCGACCTTCAGGCCCAATTCCTTTTGCAGCACATCCAGCAAGGGCGCGAGCATTCCCACGTGGGAACCATCCGGCAGCTGACGGTATACGAGATCGTAGGAATAAGCGATGCGGATCGGTTTTTCGCGCATGAATGCGAGGGCGCTCTTTTCGGAGTCGGTCGGTGCGAAGTTGATGGCACCTTCCACGACGGGCGCGAAAAGGCATCCAATCGATATGATCGCCAAGAAAAGGCCCGCAAAGAATGTCCCAAATCCCTTTTTGACTGGGTTTGAACGCGACAAATCAATACTCCCTCTTTCTTGAGATCATTCAAAGTCGCCTTGTTCGAAAAGAAGCCTTTCGCGTGCGGCGACTCGCCAAAGGGGGCGAAAGAGCAATAGAGATAAAGAACGGAAGTTCCGCCACCTTTGTTTTGTCACGTCAAAAAGTAATGCAACCCTTAAAATGGATTGCGCGTCATCGTTTTATCCAACCGAGGGGGTTATGCCCCCCCAGTTTTCAAGATATCTCGTTGGTCATTTCGGATTATTTTAATTTATTGCGGGCTTTTTGGGCAGGGGTGTCTTTTTTGAGGAAGTTTTTTCACCCGTGATATCGAACTCGAGAACAAAAACGAAAATGATGCGCTTGCGTAAATCGCTCCGATGATTTTCAGTTCCTTCTTACGTAAACCGCGATGCCGCAGGCCGGCACGTTCAGTGTCAGCGTTCCTTCGGCGCTGTCGAGCGGCTGGGGGTTGAGCACGCCGAAACCGCCGTACACCGGGTTGTCGCCGCTGAAAATTTCCCGCCAGGATTTGCCAGCTAGGCTCTGGTGCTCGATTCCGTAGCCCGTGAAGGGCTTATCCTTCAGGCTGGCGATGACAAGAAACTCGTCGCTGGCCCACCAACGCCGGAAGGCCAGGACCCGGTCCTGGTCGTGTGCTTTGACGATTTCCACAAAAGGCGAGCGTAGGCCGGGCGTATCCAGGCGCAGAAGGATGCAGTCCCGGTAAAAACGGAACATGGCTGCGCCCGCGCCTTCGCGCAGTGCTTGATAATCCTCGCGCGTCTCCAGGAAGTCCGAGTGCCGGTTGGGCTGCGTGGCTCCGACCTCCTCGCCCATGAAAAACATGGGAATGCCCGGTGCGAACAGAGTCAGCCCGGCGACCACCCGGCAGCGGGCCTCGGCCCATTGGCGGGTGTTGTCGAAGAGCACGTTGTTGACTGCCACCATCATGTTCCGCGCCGAATGCTCCGCGTTGCCGGACTCGTCGTGCGAGGAATGGTACACAATGCGCCCTGGGCTGGCGGCCACCATGCCGGCAAAGACATCCATCTTCAGCGGTCGTGGGTCGTCGAAACCGGCGTTGCGCAAAAGGCGTGCTTTGGACTCATCCTGATCCGAGTCGCCGATCAGCTGGTGGTACCACTCGGACCACCAGGCGGCGTCGAAGTCGATGCCGCCAGCGTTCTGGGAACGGGCGATCATGTCCCAGTCGCTGTGATCCTCGCCCAGCAGCATGATGCTGGGGCGGAAAAAACGCAGAGTACGCGCCCATTCGCGCATGAAGCGGATGCCGGCCTCGTTGGCCTCGGGCACGGGGCTGCCGTCTTTGTGCAGCACGTTGAAACTGTGTAGGGCTTGGGTCAGGTCCATGCGAAAGCCGTCTACGTGAAAATCCACGGCAAAGGCCACCGCGCTGCCGATCAACCAGGCGCGCACCTTTTCCTCGCGCATATTGGGCAGATAGCCGGTGGACATGTTGTCACAGTAGCCGCCCTCCGGCAAATCCGGATAGTCGTCTTGCGTGCCCTGGTAAAAATAATAGGCGTTGTGGTCGTGTCGAACGCTGTCGTACATCCACTGCACGCGCTCGCTGTCCGGGGTGTAGTGGTTGTAGACCACGTCCACGAGCACGGCCATGCCCCGTCGATGGCATGCCCGGACGAAACGTTTCAGTTCGTCACGCCCGTATTTGACCGCGTAATAATGGGAGGTGCCGTAGCCCCAGCCGGCAACTCCCTCGAAGGCGCTGACCGGCAGAAGCTCAATGGCGTTGATGCCGAGATCCGCCAGATAGTCGAGCATGTTCAGGGCGTCGTGCAGGGTGCCCGGCCCTTCATGCCCGGCCCCAAGGCCGGAAACCTGCATTTCGTAGATGACCAGATCCTGCAGGCTGGTGGGTACGGGCCGCAATCGGTCGAACTCGTCCTTCCAGAAATCGACGACGGAAACCCATGCGGGTTCCTGCTCCAGTTCTCCCGCGCGGCTGTTTATCCGGTCCGGATCCACCACCATGGAGCAGCTTTTGGTGCAGTCCAGGTCTGAAGCGTTGCCGTTCCAGCCGCCGCCTTCCTCCGCTTCCGGGTTGTTGCCGCCCGCCCCCGCTTGGGCCAGGGAAAAAAGATCGGTCCGGTATGCGACGGAACCGTCTTCGCGGGTCACCTTGTACATGTACAGCCTGCCTGCCCAGGCGGAAAATTCGACCATGGCCGGCTCGTCCTCGCCGGTGTTCCAGATGCCTTCGTCGTTGCGGGCCATGGAAAAACAGTCCATGATGCCCCGGCCGTCGTTCCAGATATAGCCGCCACTTTTGTCGGAGGCGGTGACGAGTTCCACGTTGCGGGCATGAGGTGCCCAGACGGAAAAGCGAATACCGCCGTCCCCGCGCCGGCACGCGCCGAGGCTCCTGTAGGGCGTGACCCAGTAACGCTGCTTGGCGTCATCTTCTCCCAACGTGAAGCTGCGCTTGAATTCCGGCGCGTCCGGATCTCCGCTTTCGGCCAGAATGCCCCAGACGTCCCGCCGGCCCGGCGTATCCACGAGCACCCCCCAGGTGAAGGTTTTGCCTTTTTCCGCATCGGGAAAAGGCACTTCGGCGATGAAGGCTCCCGTAACCCCCTCCACCGGCTCCATCGGCCGGATCGTCCATTCCTCGCTGTGTTTGCCTTCAGCCGTCCAGCTTCCGGTGAGTCGGACGTTCCAGGCCATTTCCCGCGCAACTCCCGTACGATATTCAAAAGAGATCGTCGTTGGCATGATCATGGTCTCCGTCCTAAAATCACGCTGCCCAGAAACAGAACGATGCCAACGATAAAGACCATCTTCGCCGCCCAGGCGGCAACGCCCGACAGAGCTCCAAACCCTAGAGCGGCGGCGATGAGCGCGATAAGCAGGAAAAGAATGCCCCAACGGAACATGGTCACACCTCCCAGATATTTCCAAGTATGTCTGGAGGCAGTATAGGGCAAGGAGGTCAAAATAACAATTATTATTATTTACTGAAAATTCAGCGAGTTACCTCACGCACAGGAGGCATTTTCCGAGGAAATTTTTTCACCCACCGAGGCGCTCGACGAATCCGCGGGTGCCGTCCACGCGAATGCGCTCGCCGTCGCGGATCAGCGTCGTCGCGCCGTCGACGCCGACGACGGCAGGCAGGCCGTATTCGCGCGTGATCACGGCTCCATGCGTCATCTGCCCGCCGACTTCCGTTACGAGCCCCTTGACGGAAAGAAACAGCGGCGTCCAGCTCGGGTCGGTGAAGCGCGTCACGAGGATGTCTCCCGCTTCGACCGTGGCATCTTGCTGGCTCAGTACGACCCGCGCGCGCCCTTCCACTACGCCGCTTGAAACGGGAGTCCCCACGAGCGCGCCGGCGGGAAAAGCGTCGCCGAGCGCTCCTGCTTCCGCGCGCAGGATCTCCCCTTCGGATGTCACGACGCGCGGCGGCGAGAGCTTCGCATAGTGGACGTAACGTTCTTTTCTCGATGCGATCCGTCTGGCCAGTTCGGGGTCGGGTGAATTCGAAATGGCCGCGCCGCGAAGCTCATCGAGCGAGAGGTAAAAAGCGTCTTCTTTTTCACGCAGGACGCCCCCGGCGACGAGGCGCTGAGCTTCGCGTAGGAGCGCTTTTTTATAGGTCCAGAACGACGCGATCATGCAATATTTAGGAACTTCCCGAAAGCCGGAGACGTTTCGCCACACGCGGATCCACTTTTGGGCCTTGCGCGCCTTTCGCTTTCCTCCGGAGAGTTTTTCCAGCAGCGCCGCGATCTCGCGCGCCATTTCCTCGGCCTCGCGGCGTCCTCGTTCGAAGCGTTCGCGGCTGGAAGTCGTGTTTTGGGTCGCAACGTTGCTCAAGATCATGGGGATCAGCGCCTCGGGGTGTTCGAGCCAGCGCGGTTTCGTGATGTCGATCTCTCCGGAG
>JAVBRL010000028.1:0-7021 GCA_031547985.1 Synergistaceae bacterium | reverse complement strand
AAATTTTTCTTATCATGCGATAAGGTCGGGCGGGTTTTTTGTTTTTGTTATACTGTGTTTTACGGGAGGGCGATTGAAATGCGCAGGCCTGTATTTTTTTGCGAGGCGCTTTTCGCGTTTTTTGTGTGCTTTGTGTTTTTGACGATTTTGGCGAGCACCGCGAATTTAGAGGCGTTTTCGGGGGGAATCGAGATCTCGATCGGCAACGATCCCGGAGGCATGGGCGTGCCCGTGCCGATGGGCGGAGCCGACGTGGGGGGTGTGCGCGTGAAGGTACCGGTGGACGCGGGAAGGCTGGTGGTATTGCGGGGGGCGCGGATCATGCTGCCGGACCGCACGGTCGCCCGGCATTGCCTCTTGATCGACGAAGCGAAGGGGACGATCCGCGCGATCGTTCCCGAGGAACAGGCCGAAGGGCTCGTGGCGCGTCGAAGCTATTGGCTCGACGGGCTCACGATCGTGCCTGGTTTGATCGACATTCACACGCACGACGCGATGTCCTCCGACGAACTTAGCCGTTTCAAGGCGTCGCAGGGTGTGACGTCGTTTTTGGCGACGACGCTTTCGGCGCCGCTTGACGAGCTCGCGCACACGCTCGAGGGGTTGCGCGGCCAGGTGGGGCGGAAGGACGTTCCGGGAGCGCGGATGCTTGGCATTCATCTGGAGGGGCCTTTTTTGAGCGTCGCGAAACGTGGGGCGCACGACGAAGCCGCGCTTCGCGCGCCGGACGCGCAGTGGCTTCGCGAGCACGCGCGCGATGTGCGCATCGTGACGTACGCGCCCGAGGTCGACCCGCAAGGGGATTTTTTGCGAACGCTTCTCGATCTTAATATCGTACCTTCGATCGGGCACACGGACGCGACGTTCGAGCAGGTTGCGGCGGTCCTCGCGGCGGGGGCGAAATCGGCGGCGCATCTTTTCAACGGTATGTCGGGGCTGCAACAACGCGCCCCTGGGTGTGTGGGGGCGATGCTGGTTTCGAACGCCGGAGTCTGCGTCGAGCTGCTCGCCGATGACGTGCATGTGCATCCGGGGTTGTACGAACTCGTCCGGCGCTGCAAAGGGCCGCATGACGTGATCTTAGTGACCGATTCGCTTTTCGCCTCGCCTTCGGAAGCGAAGGGCGAGCCGCTGCGGCTGGCCGACGGAACGCTCGCGGCGAGCCGGCTGACGATGGACCGGGCGATCGCGAACTATCGCAAACACACGGGGTGCGATCTGCGGGAGGCCGTGCTGGCGGCGTCGACGAACCCGGCCAGACTCCTGGGCCTGGCCGACCGTAAAGGGGCGATCGCCCCCGGCTACGACGCCGACCTGGCCTGTCTCGACGAAAATGGAGCCGTGAAACGGACGTTCGTCGCCGGAAAAGAAGTCTACACGTCCCCGTGAGGGGTGAAAGGGAGGTTGCATGGAAATGAAGACGATCAGATGTCTCGCGTTGTGGGGTGTCGTGTTGGGAGCGTTTTTGCTGGCCTGTCCGGCGGTTTTGCGCGCCGACGATTTCTGTCCGCGGTTCGGCGACATTCGGGCGGTCCCTGCGGGAAAGGTGCTGGCTGTCACCGTGGAGCACGGCGGCGGTGAGCTTAAGGACGTGGAGATCGAGGTCTTCATGCCGGACGGCGAAGAGCGGGAGTATAAATTCCGCGCGCGTGCCCTCAAAAAAGACGGCGGCCGCTATTCGTGCACGATTCCGATGCCGCCGGCCGGATCGCGCGTCGTGGTCGAAACGGAGTGCATTCACGGCGGAGAGCTCAAAAAAGGGTTCGTTTTTTAAGGTTTTTAGTTTTACGAACGCGGGGTGCGGGGAGCGCGGCTCCCCGCGTCTCGCTTTTGTTTTGGTTTGAAATTTGACTGGTTTGAAAGGAGAGATCTTTCGCAATGTCCGTAAGCCTGAAAACGCTTGAAATCGTGCGCCACATCGGCCGAACGCCGATTTTCGAGTTGTCGCCCGAGGGGGGCGGGCGCGTCTGGCTGAAGCTCGAGGGGAACAACCCCGGCGGTTCGGCCAAGGACCGAGCCGTGTGGGGGATGCTCGCCCATGCCGAACGCCGCGGATTGTTGAAACCCGAAACGACGCTCGTGGAGTCCACGAGTGGCAACACGGGGATCGCGCTCGCCATGTTGGGCGGGGCGTTGGGATTGCGTGTTGTGTTGACGATGCCGGAGACGATGTCGGCCGAGCGGCGGGCGGCGTTGGCGATGTTCGGTGCCGAGCTCGTGTTGACACCGGGGGCCGAGGGCATGCAGGGAGCCGTGAACGCGGCTGCGGATATCGTGAACGAGCGCCCCGGCGCGCTGATGCTGGGGCAGTTCGAAAACCCGGGCAACGTCTGGGCGCATGCGGTGACCACGGGTCCGGAGATCTGCGCGGCCCTGCGTGGCCGCTCTCCGGCGGCGTTCGTCGCTGGGGTGGGAACGGGGGGAACGCTGATGGGTGTCTCCCGCGCCTTAAAAAATATCTACCCCGAAACGCGGATCGTCGCGGTCGAGCCCGCCAGCAGCCCGCTGCTTTCGCAAGGAAAAGCTGGGCCGCACAAGATCCAGGGGATCGGGGCGAATTTCGTTCCCCAGCTGGTCGACAAGGGTGCGATCGATCGCGTGATCACCGTACCGGACGAGGCGGCTTTCGAGACGGCGCGCGGGCTCGCGCGCAAAGAAGGGTTATCGGTCGGCATTTCGACCGGGGCGAACGTGTGGGCGGCGCGAAGCCTCGCCCGCGAACTCGCCAGCGAGTCGGGCCGGGACGAAATCGTCGTCACGCTCCAGGTGGACCGGGCCGATCGCTACTTGAGCGTTTTTTTGTAGCTTTTGTAGCCGCGGACTTTGCCTTTACCGCTGTTTTTGGCCTCGTACATTGCGTTGTCGGCGCAGTCGAGCAGCGGCTGATACGTCCCGGCGTCGTCGGGGTAGCGGGCGAAGCCGATGCTCGCCCGGCAGGAGATGATGGCGTCGTCGATCGTCCACGGTTTTTTGAAAAGGTCCAGGAGGTGGTTGCCGATCTCCTGGATCTCTTTTTTCGTGCGGTCCGGGAACAGTAAGATAAACTCGTCGCCGCCGTAACGGTAGACTTTGTCCTTCGTGACCGGGTCGTTCTGCAGCCTCCTGGCGACTTCGATCAGAAGGCTGTCGCCCACGGTGTGCCCGTATTGGTCGTTGATCTCCTTGAAGTCGTCGAGGTCGAAGATGAGCAGCGTGACGTTTTCGTTTTTCGTGCGCGCGGCGAACGCGTTGAAGTCCTCTTCGAGCTTGCGTCGGTTGGGGATGTCCGTGAGTGTGTCGTAGTACGCCATTTTTTTGACGAGGAATTCGTTGTTCTTGCTTTCCGTGATGTCGACGCTTGAGATGACGTGAGCCATGCGCCCGTCGACCCAGCGAAACGCGGCGCTCAAAACTCGAAACCAGGCGCCGTCGAAGGGGCGCTGATAATCCCAGCTGTAGACTTTCTTCGTGGGAACGCCGTTTTCGTCGATGATCTTCCCCCTCGGGCAGTAGTCGCATTCGCCCGTTTTGTCGTCGTAGAGGGCCTGCCAGCACGTCTTTCCCAGCATGTTCTTGAGCCCGCCGTAAGGAGCGGCCATCGATTTGTTGGCATAGAGGATCTCGTGCGTCTCGAAGTCGTTGACGTAGATGTCGATTCCGGCGTTGTCCAGGATGCTTTCCATCGTCGTTCGCGTGAAGTAGAGGCGCTGCTGGACGACGCGCAATTTGACACGGTTCGCGACCAAGGTGATTAGCATGTGGCTCATGGAGATGTCCCCTTCGTCCATGAGGATCTCGTCCTTGCGCGCGACTTTTCCGGAGGAATGCCGCTCGTTGCGTGGGGTACGGCTTTTGGATTTCGTGCGCCGGCGATCGATCATGCCGACGCCGCCCAAAAGCACTCCGTCATCGTCCACGATCGGGACGATGAGCAGGCTGTTCGCGTCGAAGAGGGCGCAGACGCGCTCCTCGAGATCGCTTTTCTGCGTGTGTTCGTGGAAGAACATCACTGGAGAGCCGGTGACGAGTTCGATCTGTTCCGGCGAGAGATATTCCTCGAACCGGAAACTCGGGGGAAGAGGGGCGCCCTTATAGGAGGCCCAGTGCTCCTTGAGGTGCAAGGTCTGTTTGTGGTCTCTCTCGTAGACGAACGTGCAGCCGAAGGAGAAATAGGCGCAGATCTTCCGCAAAGCTTGTAGAATAGCCTCCGAGGCGTTTGTGTTGTTGCTCAAGTCTTCGATAACTTCGATCAATAAGGACTGTAAACTTCCGTAGCCCCGTTTCAAGAGCATTCCCCCTTCCTTGCCGGCCCGCGCGAGCGGTTTCAAACAATATTTATTATTATAAGGCGATTGCAAGGGTTTGAAAATACTTTTTCGGGTCCAGAACGAAAAAAGTGCCATTCCCACGGTGTGAAACGACGTGGGAATGGCACTTTTGGGGGGACGTTTGATGCGACACGTTATTTTCCGAAGGCTTCGGCGACTTTTTTAAGCTCCGTCGGGATGTCGATCCCCTGGGGGCACTTCGGCACGCAGACGCCGCACTGGACGCAACGGTTCGCCATTTCCTTTTCGCCCATGTAGGCCAGGTAGACCTGCTTCGCCGCGTCCATGTTTTCGTTCATAACACCACCATTGTAGTTGTCGAAGCAACTCGGAATCCGGACGCCGTGCGGACAGGGCATGCAGTAGTGGCAATTCGTACACGGAACGCCTTTAAGCGATTCGTAATGTTCGCGCATCTTCTGCACGAGAGTTTGTTCAGCATCAGTCAGAAGGCCCGGCAACGACGTGTTCGCGATGGCGACGTTTTCCCGGATCTGTTCCATGGACGACGCACCCGTGAGTACGACACTGACTTCCGGATGGTTGAAGGCCCATTTCATGGCGAGTTCGGCCGGCGAAAGAGAGATGCCCTGTGCGCGTCTCCAGGCGTCGATGTCGGTAGGGTAGGGTTTGGCGAGAAGCCCACCGCGCATGGGCTCCATGACGACGACTCCGACGCCGCGCTCGCTCGCATAGCGAAGCCCCTCGGTTCCGGCCTGGAAGGCCGTGTCGAGGTAGTTGTACTGGATCTGGCAGAAATCCCAATTCCACGCGTCGATGATCGTCTTGAACAGCTCGAGGCCGTCGTGGAACGAAAAACCGACGTAGCGGACGCGGCTGTCCGAGCGAAGCTTCGAGACGAAGTCGAGAAGCCCCACCTGCACGCCCCGGTCCCACGTTTTGCGCTGCAGCGCGTGTATGAGGTAAAAATCGATATAGTCGGTCTGAAGGCGTTCGAGCTGCCGGTCGAGATACGTGTCCATCTCCTCGCGCGACTTCACGAGCCACAGGGGGAGCTTTGTGGCGAGCATGAACTCCTTGCGCCGGTCCTTAAGAGTCCGTCCGACGAAGGGTTCGCTCTCGCCGTCGTGGTAGGGCCACGCCGTGTCGATATAGTTGATGCCCGAGTCGAGTGCATAATGAAGCATTGCTGCGGCGGCGGATGCGTCGATTTTTTCGTCGGCAGTCAGAGGAAGGCGCATCGTCCCCATCCCAAGGGCTGAAATTTTTTCTGCCGCGCGGGGCATTTTTCGATAGAGCAAAGTGAGTCGCCTCCTTATATTTTCGCTGGATCGCGTCTGTTATTATAGGGCAACACGAAACGCTTGTGTCAACCGATTATGACCTTATAATAGGCCATTAGGAGGAAGCGAAATGTCCCACGACACGGATTTTTCGCCTGACCGGGCGATAGACAATCGACAGACGGCATCGGCGGGGCTTTCTTCGTCGGAGGCGCGCGCGCGGCTGGAGCAGTACGGTTTCAACGCCGTCAGCTGGCAAAGCTCCGGGGATGCGGGCTGGAGCGACGGCTATGTCGCGTGGTATCGAAAGTTCGTCTGGGGGGCGCTTTTGGTGGCCGCTGGGGCGAGCGTCGTGCTGATGCACCTTGCCGACGGCGTGCTTTTGTTCGCCCTTCTGGCGGTTGGGGGCCTTTTCGCGTTCGACGAACGGCGAAAGACGGCTGCGCGGATCGCGGATATCGAAGAGGAGACGGCTCTTCGTGCCCAAGTGCTGCGCGACGGCAAACGGCAGCATGTGGAAATCGACTTGCTCGTTCCGGGAGACGTCGTCTATCTCGAGAAAAACGATCGTGCCTTCGCGGATATGCGGTTGATCGAAGCGGAGAACTTCTGGGTCTTGAAGACCCCGATCGAGGGGGCGGGTGTCCCGCTGCAACGGATCGCGGACGCGGAAATCCGCGTGGGAGAGGTCGTCGTCCAGGGGAATGCGCGGGCGATTGTCGTCCGGACGGGTGAGCGGACCTTGGCGGGCGGGGCCGCGGCCGGCAGTTTCCCCCGGGAGTCTGAGGCGACGCCGCTGCAGCGGACGCTGTGGCGTATCCGCCGCTCCCACGGTATTCTGGCGTTGTCCGCCTTCTGGGCGGTCGTCGCGGCGGGGATCATTCAGTTTCGCGACATCTCCGAGATCGTGCTGATCGGGGTCTGCCTGCTGGTCGCGGCGCTTCCGGAGAGCGTTTTTTCGCTTGCCCTCTCTGTGCTTGCCCGGGAGATGCGTAATGCGCGTTCTCTCGGCATCGTGTTCTATCGGCCGCTTGCGATCGAAAAACTCGCCATGGCGAACGTCGTCTGCACGCAGAAGACGGGTATCCTCACAAAAGGCGAGATGTCCCTTGTCGCGATGACGTCCGCAGGCGAGGCGAGCCCGGATGGCGATTGGGAGCGCGAGATACTGAAAGCGGCTCTGATCTGCTGCGACACGGACCTTCAGGACCCCGTCGACGCCGCGATTGTCTCGGCGGCGCGGGAAAGGGGCATCCGTGTGGAAGATGAACAAAACGGACGAAACGGACAAAAAGCCCTTTTCGTCGACGAAGTGCCGTTCGATTCCTCGAGGCATCTCAAAACCGTCCTGATCCGCACGGACTCGGGCTACAGAGTGTATTCAAGGGTCTCTCAGGAGTAGATTCTTCTCTCTTGTGCCGACTCTCCTTAATTGTTTTGGGAGGGGGTTTCTTTCGACATGGTCTCCTT
>JAVBRL010000242.1:0-4997 GCA_031547985.1 Synergistaceae bacterium | reverse complement strand
GTTTCCCGGCCAGTCATACTCCATGAAAAACGTCATGCTCTGCTGATCGAAGCCCGCGATGTTCTTCTTGTACGTCGCGTTGAATTCGTCGATGAAGCACTTCGTGAGCGGCGGGATATCTTCCCTCCGCTCGCGCAGGGCCGGGACCTCGATGTACACGACACTGATGCGGTAGAAAAAGTCGTGCCTCAGTGTTCCCTCGGCCAAGAGCTTGTTGGGGCGCGTGTTCGTCGCAGTGACGAGGCGAAAGTCGAGCGGGACCTCCTTGAGACCGCCGACGCGTCGCACCATCCGCTCCTGGATCGTCCTCAATACTTTGGCCTGGAGCCCGGCGGACATGGAGTTGATCTCATCAAGGAATAAAATCCCCTTGTTGGCGAGTTCGAAAAGCCCCGGACGCGTCTCGGCGCCGGTGAAGCTTCCCTTCATCGTACCGAAGAGGCTGCTTTCCAGAAGAGTTTCAGGAATAGCCGCGCAATTCTGCGCAATGAATGGCATATCGTGTTTTTTGTGCGACGAATAGACGGATTGTGCGATCATCTCCTTGCCGGTGCCCGTTTCACCGTAGATGAGAAGGTTCGCAGGCGACTGAGCGGCGAGCAAGATGCGATGCTTGAGCTCTTGGACCGCATCGGAATCACCGACAATGTCGTCCATCGCATAGTACAATGCGTTCCCTTTGACGCACCCCTTTAAGGATTCGGCGATGTGGGGGAGTTTGTTATTCAGGGAATCTTTAGACTCAGGGCTGAGACCATCCAAGGGTTCGGCCGCCTCGCAAACCGCCGCAACCTCATTGCCCTCCATAATGGGAAAGGCAGAGGTCATCGATATGCGGCTTTCGCCACCCATATCCGTCCACAAAATAATTCGGCCCATATGGGGTTTACCTGTTGCAAAAACCTTTTCGATCACGCTCGTTTCATATGTGAGGTTTGGAAACACCTCATACATCGAGGGTTTGTCCAGGTTTCGACCAAGAAAGAGCCGCTGCCTACCCAAGTTATTGACATAGACAATTCTCCGATCACGGTCCACGATACATATCGACGATTCAATCTGCGCCAGGGCGCCTTCAAGGTAATCCTTGTTCGGTTGATCGGTCACCACGTTCTGTCCCCCCCAATTTCCAACATCCGCCTCGGATTGCTACAGTACATCGTATGCGGAATTTCTGAACAGTTTCACGTGAGCTCCTAGAAGTATGCCTCAATGGTTCATCGAGAATGTGTCCTTCGGCACGCCGTTAAAATCCTTCAAGTGCCGTTTTGTCTGGTTTCAATTAATCCGAGAGTACCCCCAAAGACAGGGCTCTTTTCAGCCGCTCCTTGCCTTCATTGCTCCTCATGCTCCCCATCCAATAGCCCTCATGCAAATCGATTTTCCCAAAAGAGGAGACTGTTCTTGTCGGTAGGTATCAGTATAAAGCAATTACCAAAACCAGTGAAGGCAGTAACCCACTGTGCGCTTATTAATGTCCGTTAAACCTAGCGGCTCGAGTCGTTTGTTGCCGCTACAAAGTACCCTAATAGAAAAACCCCTAGGTTTCTTCTCTCATCTAGAATAGCCCTTTATTTTAGAATAACAACAAGTTGCCTCTTTGACAAACGCGTTTTCCCGCACCACGTTTGAGATACAATACGAAAACAAAACAAGAAAGGAGAAAGATTCCAGATGAAAGACGGATTTCTTCGCGTCGCTGCCGCGACGCCTCGCATCCAGATCGGCAACTGCCACCATAACGGCGCGGAAATCGAACGCCAGATCGCGTTCGCAGCCCGAGGAGGCACGCGTTTGATCGTTTTTTCGGAGCTCTGCCTCACTGGCGCGAGCTGCATGGATCTTTTCTTCCAGGACAATCTAATCGCGGGGGCACTCGCCGAAACTCACCGCCTGGCACAGGCCACGCGTCAGTTCGACATCCTCTCGGTCGTTGGGCTTCCCCTTCGCATCGGAGCGTCGTTGTACAACGCTGCAGCGGTCCTTCATCGCGGTAACATTCTGGGGATCGCCCTGCAGGATCCCGCACCAAAATCGCCTAGCGCACGCTATTTCTCGCCAGTTCCCGATGAGTCGATCGAAGCTTCGTTGTTGGAGGGCGTGCCGATCGGTGCGCACCTTCTTTTCGAGTGCGAGACAATGGCGTCTTTTAAATTCGCCGTCGAGATCGGCGCGCGACATGCCGAACCGCTTCCTCCAGCGGCGCTCTTGGCTACAAGCGGCGCCACATTGATCGCCAACCCCAGCGCCGACGGCGAGTACGCCGGGAGACCCGCCCAGAGGAAAAACCTTATCCAAGGGCGTTCCGCGCGTTTCGCGTGCACTTACGTCGCCGCACATGCGGGAGCGGGCGAATCCTCGACGGACGAGGTCTTCTCCGGGCACCACCTCGTGGTCGAAAACGGGTCGCTGCTCGCCGAGCGCCTCCCTTTCGAAGAAATCCCGGAAGGCGTGCTCTCTGCCGACGTCGACTTGGGGCTCATCGCACACCAGCGAATGCGCCAAGGATATGAATCACCTTGTACGTGCCGAATCACGCGCGTGCGTTTCGAACTGCCCTGTACCGAGCTCGATTTGGCACGGGCCGTCGATCCGACGCCGTTCGTTCCCTTGGGTAAAACGGAGCGCGCGACACACTGCGACGAGACACTCGTCGTTTTGCGCGCGGCGCTTGCGCAACGGCTGATCTCCGCACGCCTTGAAAAAACCGTGATCGGAATTTCCGGCGGACTCGACTCGACGCTCGCGCTGCTTGCGACTGTCCAGGCGTTCGACGAGCTGGGATTGCCGCGCGGTGGCATCACGACGATCACGATGCCATGCTTCGGGACGACGGGCAGAACGCACGCCAACGCGCAAAAACTCGCGTCGTGCTTGCGTACGAACCTACGAGAAGTCGATATCTGCGCGTCCGTGAGACAACATTTTAAAGACATCGGACAGGATGCGGCTCGGACGGACGCCGCGTACGAAAATGCGCAGGCACGCGAACGCACGCAGGTACTCATGGATGTCGCCAACCAATTGGGTGCGCTCGTCGTCGGGACGGGCGACCTCTCCGAGGCCGCTCTCGGCTGGACGACGTACAACGGCGACCACATGTCGATGTACGGGCTTAACGCGTCGATCCCCAAGACGCTCGTGCGCGCGATCGTGCGCCACGTCGCGGAACAAACACGCGACGCGACACTCGCCGCCGTACTCGCCGACATTCTCGAAACGCCCGTGAGCCCGGAACTTCTCCCTTCGTCCCAAGTGGGTCAATCGGGACATAAGACCGAAGAGATCGTCGGCCCTTACGAATTGCACGATTTCTTTTTGTATCACGCCGTGCAAAACGGCTTCTCCCCCGACAAGATCCACCGAATCGCGCAAATCGCCTGGGGCAGGCACTACACAAGTTCCGAGATTAAAAAATGGTTGCGGCTTTTCTACCGGCGCTTTTTCTCACAACAGTTCAAGCGATCGTGTTCCCCTGACGGCCCCAAAGCCACGGCGATTTCACTTTCTCCCCGCGGCGCTTGGCTCATGCCGAGCGACGCAGACTCCGCGCCATGGCTCGACAATCCGGGCAGCACGGACGAAACAGACAAAACTGACAAAAATATAGAAAAATAACTCCGAGGAGGTTTTAAAATGGCGAAAGCGACGCACGAAAAGGAAAAGAAAACCCCGGAAAAAGAACCCGTTCACGCGGCTTGGACAACGTACACCGCGCAAACTGCGCGCGTGGAGCACGCGGCCACGGGACTCAAGGAATTTTTAAGTGCCTGCAAGACGGAGCGCGAAGCCGTGCGCTGGATGGAAGAAAAACTGCTCGCCGCAGGATACAAACCGATCGAAAAGTGCGACGTGCTTCGCCCCGGCGACCGAACGTTTCTCAATTGGAAAGGACGGGCACTCGCGGCGTTCAAGGCAGGCAAGCGTCCGGTTGTCGAAGGCTTCCACATGATCGGAAGCCACGCGGACTCTCCGCGCATCGACCTCAAACCCAAACCGCTCTACGAGGATTCGAACCTCCTGATGGCCGACACGCAATATTACGGCGGCCTCAAGAAATATCAATGGGCGAACCTGCCGCTCGCGCTGCGGGGCGAAATACACACGCCAGGCAAACCGCCGCATGCGGTGGCGATCGGAGAGAATCCGGACGACCCGATCCTCTTGATCCCCGACCTGGCCCCGCACCTCGACCGCGCCCTAGCCGAACGCAAGGCGAGCGAGACGATCGCCGGCGAAAACCTCGACGTGATCCTGGGACACCACCCCGGCGCGCGCGGGGCGAATGCGAAAGCCGACTCCAAAGACGCCGTCAAAAAACAGATCGCCGCGTGGATCCAGAAAAACTGGAAGATCTCCGAGCGCGAGCTCGCGGCCGCGGACCTGGCACTCGTGCCCGCCGGACGCGCACGCGACGCCGGAGTCGACGGCTCGCTCGTCGCCTCGTACGGCATCGACGACCGCATCTGCGTCTGGGCCTCGTTTCAGGCGTTGCTCGACATCGATAAGACACCCGAGAAGGGCGCGTTTTTCCTCGCCACCGACCGCGAGGAGATCGGCAGCTGCGGCCTCGCGGGTGCGCAGTCGAGCTACATGGAACTTTTCGTGCTCGAACTCCTGGCGCGGCAGGACAGGCAAAAGCGCGGCGGCTCGCTCGACCTGCGGCGCGCGTTTTCTGCCTCGAGCGCCCTGTCGGCCGACGTCACCGAAGCGGCGAACCCGCTTTACAAAGATGCGTTCGACCCGCGCCAGATCCCCCTGGCGGGAAACGGCATCACGATCATGAAATACTCCGGCAGCGGCGGAAAATACAACGGCGGCGAGGCGCGCGGCGAGTTCCTGGCGCGCCTGATCGATCTGTTCACGACGCGCAAGGTGCCGTGGCAGGTGGGCAGCATGGGTAAAGTGGACAAGGGCGGCGGCGGCACGATCGCCATGTACCTGGCGCAGCTCGGGATGGACGTGGCGGATTGCGGCCCCGCCGTGTTGTCGCTCCA
>JAVBRL010000113.1:0-10421 GCA_031547985.1 Synergistaceae bacterium | reverse complement strand
GCCGTCGCTCGGGTAGGCGATGATCTGATCGTAATTGCTGCGAAGCGCCGTGCTGATGCCGAGCTCGGCCGCGTAGTCGCCCGTGGCGGCTCCCGCCTTCTGGCCATCGTAAATCGTCAGCGGCGCGCCGTCGCGCGTGCGAAAGACGATCCGCTGCGTGGCGACTTCTTTATTGTCCTGGCTGTTCCAGAGCGGATCGAGCGGGTCGGTCCCATCGGAGACGTCCGTCTCCAGTATCGCCTCGAGCCACGTACCACACGTCGCGTTGATGCGCCCCACAAGCTCCTCGAGCGTGAGGTTCGCCGCGTCGGCGATGTAGACCTCGGCCTTGTTCGAACCGCTCACGAACTTGAGGTCGAGCGGCGAGACGGTCGTGTCGGCCGTCCAGTCGATCGGTACTTCGATCGTCTTGGGGGACGTTTCGATCCCCATGAAGCTCGCGAAGTCGATATGGCTGTGGTCGGAATTTTTATTGATCACCTGCGACGCGACGTAGGCTTTGTCGAACGCGCCGGCGGCGTCGCCTGTGGCTTTGATCGAAAAGGCCGTATCGGAACTGATCTCGAGCCACTGCACAGCGACGCCGTTTTCGTCGAGGCCGTCTTTGACGGTAACGGTCGCCGTAAAACCTTTTAACAGCCCCAATGCCTGCAATTCCGTCTGCAAGTCATCAGCCACATCCTCCAATGATTCGCCACCTGTATACGTACGATAGAGCGTAGCGCCGCCAATTTCCACCGATACAGCGCCGTAGCCGGGAAACGTCACCGGCACGGGGATTTTTTGTCCGACCATCGAGTACGCGTCGCCGGATTTCTTGGCCGTCGATTCGATGCCGCCGCCGAACAGCAGCGACGAGCTGCCGTCCGCCGTGACGCGGATCGATTGCGAAGGATGATCCAGTACGAGCCGCCCATTTACTACGTCAGCAACAAGCCACGGGTCCGGTGTCGGGGGCATCACAGCGTTATTCATGACACCAAAAGCAGTCGTCAGCCCCATATCATCAGCAGCTTGAATTGCTGCTGCGACCGCTTGGTTGATCGCGGCCGCCATGCCGCTTACGTTCGTCCCGCCGGCGACCGGCACGGAGATATATTCGTCGCCCACGCTGATCCAGAGCGTCTCCGAGTTGTTCACGGTGACGAAACCGGTCGGTGGGACCGTCGACGTCAGTTCATAGCCGCCCCCGGTCTTCGCCGACGACGTCGCGATACCGAGGTCGGAGAAGAGCGCACTCGCGCCGCCCGTAGCCTCGATCGAGAAGAGCGTGCCCGGCGTGCGGGCCACGAAATCGATCCACTCCATCGCGGGGCTTGCCGTGTTGTTCTGCTTGACCGCCGCCCAGATCTTGCCGTCGCAAGCCGCGGCGACCTTGTCGCAGATCTGCTGCATTGTCTCGCCCGCCTTGACATCGACGGAGTACGTGATCTCGCCGAAGCGCAGCGTGAGGTTGCCGTCGGCCGCAACCGTGCGGCCTGCCGGGCCATAGCCGATGCCTTTGATCCCCTGCGCCAACGCCTGCGCGTCGGTCTCCGGCCAGCTCGTGAGTCGCACCGGCTCGCCCGTGTGGCTCGTGATCGAGAGGTACTGCACGCCCCGCGACATATCCTTGACGACTTTCACGGATAAAATCTTCTGCGCGTCGCCCATAGAGACGCTCGAATTGATCAGCTCGGCGATCTCGTCGAGCGAGTAACCGCCGCCGACCTCGTCGTCCATCGGGTCGCGGAAGCGGTTGTAGTCGCTCGGATCGGCGACCGTATCCAGATGTTCGTCCTTCCATTTTTCGGGCAGGCGTACCTTGACCGTGCGCCAGCCGACCTTGAACTCCAGAATCTCGTCACGCCCGTTCCATTCGAAATCGAGCGGCACCTCGAAGCTATTGAGGACGTTCTGCACTTCATCCTGCGGAAAAACTTCCGTGCCGGTGAGCGAAACCTTGCCCACCTGCTTGGTTTCGACCTCCCACAACAGGCTGTGGGAACTGCCGACGTAGTGCACGTTCCCTTGGTCGTCCATATAAAAAGGCGTCTTGCACGTCATCGCCCCGGCGAAGAGCGCACGCCCCTCGATCGACGAATTGGCCACGCTCATCAGTTCTTTTTTCAGCTCTTCGAGCTCGACGGCGATCGCCTGCATGTCCACCCCTTCGAGGGCGCCATTGCCCGCGTAGACGGCCAGTTCGCGAATGCGCTGCCACAGGTCCGTCATCTGTCCCAGGGCCGAATCCGTGTTCTTGAGCCAGCTCTTGGCGTCGTTGAGGTTCGCGCGGTACTGGACATTCTCCGTGATCGCGGTGTCGATCGAAAGCGCACGCGCCACCGCGGCGGGGTTATCCGACGGCTTGTTGTACCTTTTCTGGGTGACGAGCTGCTTTTGCAGGTCGAGCAAGCTGTTGAGGCTACGCTGCATATCCCCCAGGAAAAGATTTTGCGTCATCTGCGTCGTTACGCGATAGGACATTTTTATTCACCCTTCCCCGTTACTATCGTCCGCCGGTGCCCATACCGTTGATGATCCGGTCGAGCATGTCGTCGATGGCCGTCATGTAGCGAGCCATCGCGTTCAAGGATTGCTGGAAGCGGATGATGTTCATCATCTCCTCGTCCAGATTGACTCCCATGACGGATTGCCGCTGGCTGTCTATCTGCTCGAGCAGCTGCAGCTGGTTTTCCGCCATGGCGGCCGCCCGCTGCCCCGCCGATCCCAGATCGGCCAGGAACTGCTCGTAGAATTCGTTGAAGTTCATCGATTTTCCCGACAAAACGTCGGACTGCTTGAGCTGCGCCATGCGCATCGCGTTCGATCCGTCGCCGCACCCCAGGCTGTATCCCTTTCCGTCGCCCCCGGCCGCTGCGACCAGCGTCACGTCGTTCGCTACGGTCGAATTGACGGAGAACCTTTTGGAGGCGCCGGCGAGGATCGAGATCGGGTCAAAAAACGCGACGCCCGTCGTGTCGATCGAGTCCCCGATGCCGTATCCCGCGTAGTGCACGGCGTTGGTCTCCGTGACGAGCGAATAGACGAGCTCGTCGAGGCGGTTCGTAAAATCGAGAATCAGGTCGTCGCGAGCCTGCAGCATGCCCGCGATCGTCCCCTCCGCAACGGGGTGGCGCACCGTGATGGTCACCGCCTGCGCCTTCGGGTCGATGTTGCCCACGGCGTCGAAGTAGTGGTTGATCCCTTGAAGCTGCAAGTGAATCCCCTTGGAGACGACGGCCAGCGTGTCCGCCAACGAGACGGAGGCGGAGGGATCGAACTGGCGGGCCTTCGAAAGCTCGTTGCTCGAAGAGAGATAGTGCTTGCCGTCGAGGATGAAATAGGCGTCGTTGACGTACACGTCTTCCTCGTACGTTCCGTTGTCGTAATTCACCTGGATGTAGCTCGTGCGGTTGCCGCCCTGGACGTTGGTCTCCGTAAGGCCCAGGAGTTCCGCCACATAGAGGCTGCCCCCCGCACCGGTGCCGCAGACGTCGCCGGAGAGGACGTTGATGCGCGGCTCTTCGCCCGCCACGTTGCTCGTCAGCACCAGATAGTACGATCCGTCCGGCAGCTGTTCGACCGAAGCGTGCAGCCACTCCTCGGGACTGTCGGGGGCCGTGCCGGGAGGGTTCGTCGTGTAAGCGGCATCGTCGCCGCTCACCAGAGGCGATTTATAGGCCGAGTTGATCTTGTTCGCGATCGTCTGCAGGCTGTCCGACTCCGTCACCGTGATCTCGACCGACGGAGAGCTGTTGAGCAGCCCCAGCCGCCCTGCGATATCCCCCTGAATGTCGGTGATCGAAAGCAGGTGCCCGCGCATCTCTTCCGTGTTCGACGCTTTGATCGTGAACGTGCCGCCCGAATCGCTCAGCGTCGTCGAAAGCTGGTTCGTGCCGCTCACTCCGTACGTGTCGTCCAAGAATTTCTGGATGTCCGCTATGGTCAGGTTCCCATCGGCAGACATCGCCGACGCGTTACCGAGGTTGTCCTCGATCGTCCACACGCCCCCGCTGTACGTGGCGGAGATCAGGCTTTCGAAATCGCCCGCGGCGACGCGGAAGCGATACTGCGTCAGATCCTGCGGCGTCGTCGGCTGCAGGACGACCGCGCCGGGAGGGCTTTTTTGCGAAAAATCGTTCGTCGTGCGCACGACGCCCGCCGACCCCACCTGCAGGCCGAACGTCCCGGAGATGCCCAGCACCTGCGAGGGGCTGTAGATGTCGCGTTTGCGATTTTCGCCGCCGCCGACGGTCCAGTACAACTGATCCGCCAAACGCTCCACAAAGAGATCGTGCACGCCGGCGGGCGCTCCCTGTTCGATCGTGGCCGTCGCGACGCTTGTGTCGCTGATCGAGTTGTAGAGGTTGTTTTCGATCTGAACGCTGAAGAAACCGGAATTTCCCGGCTCCATCACGGCGACGAGGTGGTGCGTGTTCGTGATGCGCGGGTGCCCGCACGTCGCGGGGTCATAGGCGATCGAAGGCCCCTGCACCAGGCAGATGCCTCCGAGGTAGATCTTGAAGTCGCCGTCCGCCTCGTCGATCGAGGGGCTGCCGACCGTGGCACCCGTCAGTTTGCAGAGCTTGTCGGCCAGCAGGTCGCGTTTGTCGAGCAGGTCGTTGGGGTTGTCTCCCACGGCCTGGATCATCGCGATCTCTTTATTCAGTTCGGCGATCTCATCGATCAGCCCGTTGGCCGTGGTCACCTGCGTGCGGATCTGGTCGTTCAAAGCGGTGCGATACGCGTCGTAATTTCCCCGCAGCTGGGCCAGGTAGTCGACCATCGTCTTCGCCGACTGCACGACCGCCTCGCGAATCGGCATGCTCTCGGGGTACTTCTGCAGCTCTTCGAGGTTCGACCAGTAAGCGTTCATGGAGTATTGGAACCCCTTCAACACCGGCTCGCCGACGTACATCTCGAGCATGTTGACGGCGTCGAGCATCGCGTTCCACGTTCCGAGCGAACCCAATTGATCGCGGTACTGCGCGTCCAGGAAGGCATCGCGGATACGGACGATGGAGGAGATCTGGGCGCCTTGCCCCAACGTCCCCGTGCCGTCTCCGAACTTCAGGGGCGTGACTGTCGAGGCTTCCACTCGCTGGCGGGAAAAACCTTCCGTATTGGCGTTGCTGATATTATGCCCGGCCGTTTCGATGCTGCGCCGGAAATAATCCATGGCGCGTTTTCCCATCTCGAGCCCGTAAAGCGAGTTGTACATCCCGACCTGCCCCCTTGGGGTATTTTCCTTTTTTACATTGCCGCGTTTTTACGCGCTTTGCGCGGACCTACAGACCGACGCGCCCCATTCCGGAGATGATCTTGTCGATCGTGTCGAACACCGCGACGATGTACCGCGACGTCGTGCTGAAACCCTGGGAGAACTTCTGAATGTTCAGCATCTCTTCGTCGAGGTTCACGCCGGATTCAGACTGGCGGTAAAAATCGATCTGGTCCAGAATTTCATCCTGCTGTTCGAGCATCATGTTCGCCCGCTGTCCCGTCGCCCCCAGCTTCGCGATATACGTTTCGTACGTCGCGTTGAAGTTGGCCGTGCCGTTTTGCAGCAGTTTGGCCTGCTTCAGCTGGGCCAGCTTGAGGGCGTTGCACCCATCCCCGCAGCCGAGGCTGTGCCCGTTCCCGTCTCCCATCGCGGCGGCGATCCGGTCCGGATCGTCCTGGATCGATTGGGCGACATTCAACTTCCCGAACGATCCGTACATCGAGGCGATCGGATCGAAATAGGCCATCCCCGTCGTCTCCTGCCACTCGCCGATACCGTGCCCGGCGTAGTGGACCGCGTTGAACTGCGTGGCCAGCTGGTACGTGATCTCGTCGAAGAAATCCATCTGGCTCAGCAGGATGTCGTCTCGCGCCTGGAGCAGCCCGTAGATCTCGCCGGCTTTGATATGATGCCGCACCGTGATCAATACGGGATCGTTTCGATTTTCGGCTTCCGAATGCGTTTCCTTGAGGTTCAAACGAATACCGGTAAAAAATTCCGCCAGTTTGTTGGCAAGGGCGTTCCCCTGCGGAGGGATGTAACGGGCGTCTTTAAAGGCGTTGGAAGCCGAGAGGTATTCCTTGCCGTTGAATTTGAAATAGGCGTCGTCGACGAAGACGTCGCCCGTCTCCTCCGTGATGACGTTGATCGTCTGCCCGCTGCGATCGACCTGAATGTAGCTCGTCCGGTCTTCAATGACGTTGCCCGCTGGAGCGTCGTAATTTTCGACCAGCCCCAGCATCCGCGCCACGTACATGTCCGAGCTGCCCGATCCACAGACATCCCCGGGCAGCACGTTGATGCGCGCCGCCTCGCCGGCGACGTTGCTCGTGACGACGAGGAAGTACGTGCCGTCGACGTCCTGCTCCACGGATGCGTGCACCCATTGGTCCGGAGAGGTGATCATCGAACCCGGCGGGTTCGTCGTGTAGTTCTCATTCTGATAAGCGGAGTTGATTTTATTGGCGATCGTGAGAAGCGAATCCTCGCTGTTCACGTCGATCAACACGGTCGGGTTGGGGTTTTCCAATCCACAGCCGCTCAAGAAATTTCCTTTGAGATCCGTGAAGGAGATCAAATGGCGATCGAGCGACTCTACCGTGAACAGGTCTTCGCCCGCCGTGAAGGCGAGCCCCGTATCCGTTGTGCTCGGGAAAACCGAGTTCATGTAACCGACAAAATCGTTAATACCCACCGTCGGCCCCAAGGTAAGCGTATTCGTGGGGTCGACGTTGTTTGAAAGCGTCCACTGACTCGTGGTCTCGTCCCATTTCATCGTCACGGTGGCCTCGAAATCGCCCGCGGCCATGCGGAACTGATACTCCTGCTCCATGCCGGGAGCCGGGGCCCCCAGAACGTTACCCTTGCCCGGAGGGTCGGACGTGAACGCGTGCGACGACAGGCGCACTCCATGAGAACCCACCTCGAGCGCGAAGCTGCCGATGATGCCAAGCGCGCGCGCCGCGTCCTCGATCTGCAGACGATCGTTACCATAGCCCGCCGTCCAGTACATCTCGTCGGCCAAGCGCTCCACGAACAGTTCGTACGTTCCCTCGGCCGCGCTCGTCTCGATCAGCGCGTCGGCGACGGAGTCGTCGCTCGAAATGGCGTATCCGTTGTCGTGGACCTGCAGGTCCCACATGCCGCCGTTGCCGGAGTTCGCCACGAGGTCGATATGCCGCGTGAGCGATCCCTGCACCAGCGTGCGCCCGTTCAAGGTGATCTTGAAATCGCCGTCGGCGTCGTCGACGCCGGGTGTTCCCGCAACAGCGCCCGTCAGCGCGCAAAGGGCGTCGACGAGCTGGTCACGGCGGTCGAGCAGGTCGCTGGGGTTGCCGCCCGCGAGGCGCACTTGTTCGATCGTATGGTTGAGCGCGCCGATCTCGTCGATATACGTGTTCGCCTCTTGAACTTTGATTTTGATCTCGTTGTTGAGGTTCGTGCGGACCGTCTGCAATTCTTGCTGAAGGGTTTTGAGGTAGTCCGTGAACGTGATCGACTTCTGCACGAGGTCCACGCGGACCGCGTCGACTTCCGGGCGCTTGTGCAGTTCCTCGAGAGCCGACCAGACGCTGTCGAGCTTCGTGGTGAAACCCGTGCCGTTCGGTTCGTCGACGATCGCTTCGACCTGTTTGATCACGTCGGCGATGCGGTCCCAGTAGCCTTTCGTCGTGAGGGCGTTGCGATACTGATTGTCGAGGAATTCGTTGCGCACGCGCACGATTTCCGACACATAAACGCCCGTCCCCAACTGGCCTGGTTGCCAGGGACGGGACAACCCGGGCGTCGTGAAGGCGTCCGTAGCCGCCGAAACCACCACTTGGCGCGAATAACCCGCGGTGTTCGCCATATCCACGTTGTGTCCAGCGACCTCGAGTCCGAGGCGATAATAGTCCAGTGCTCGGCGTCCGGTTTCGATGCCGAAATAGGTGCTCATCATGGGAGAGGCTCCTCCTCGAAAAAAAATGACTGAAACGATGTGGCTAAAATTTCAGCTTCGGAGCTCCCATCCCATCCGTGAAAGGGGCACTCCCCAAAATACGCAGGCGTTGCCCACAGCTTTTACGAAAACAAGAAAAACCGAATGCGTTTTTTAGATCCGCGCGTCGAAACCTCCGGACACGCCGGGGCCCATCGCTTGCTCCGTGAGCCGCCGCCATTCGGTGATCGTCATCTCGTTCAAAAGCCGCGCTTCCTCCATGAGGCGCGGCAGCAGTTCCATCTCCGAACGAAGGCGCCCGACGGTGCCGATCAGAGCCTTCGCCGTCTGTTTCAGAGGTTCGGCCTCTTCAGGAATGAGGCGTTTTGCCATCTCCGAGACGATCGGCTCACAGTCGAGTTGCTTTGCAAGCTCCTCCGCCAAACGCTCACGCTTGGCTTCGATCGCCTGGGAGCGGACGGATTCCTGCCGCAATCCCGCCATGATCGACTGCAGGTCGCTCGGGTCATTTTTCTTGAGCGCCTCGCGCTGTTTGACGATCAGGCTCCACAGGGTCGACAGGATTTCCTCCTGACGCTGCATCGTTTCAAGGAGCGCGTCCGAGATCACTTTGAGGCTACTCTTCCGAGTTCAGGATTCCCGCCCACACGAGCCGCTGCGCCAGGAGATTCATGTCCGGGTTGTACGTCCCTTGCGCGATCTGCTTGCGCAGATCCTCGCTTTTGTCCTCGCGCACCTCGGGAATTTTCTTCATCTCCGCAAAAACCGTCGCCATCTCCTTAGCGAACGAACTGACGTTGACGGCGTCTTCTTTCTGCGTTACTCCATCGCCGTCGCTGCCATACGGTTTTTTGCGCCCCACTTTGCTCGCGGCCTGAGTCCCGTAAAGCTCATTGATTTTTTCGATCATGCCTTGCTCACCTCACAAGGTAGAAACTTATGCTTCTTCTGTTCCATTATCGGAA
Source organism: Synergistaceae bacterium (assembly GCA_031547985.1). GTDB lineage: Bacteria > Synergistota > Synergistia > Synergistales > Synergistaceae > JAVBRL01. Next base: position 1,531 of record JAVBRL010000113.1, on the reverse strand, counting down.
GATCCGAAACAAACTTTAAACATTTTACATCTCTTTTGCCGGCGAAAAATGTCGCTCGCCCTTTCTGCCTTATTCTCGGCGAAAAACGGTCCGTCCATGAGTTTTTCCCTCGCAGGAAAACTTCCTTCACGCCCGCGCCCAAACGATTGCCCGTTCGATCTCCACGCCCGCACCGCGAAGCGCACGACACGCCTCGAGCATCGTCGACCCCGTCGTCAAGACATCGTCCACGACGACGGCACGCATGCCTTCGCCGATGCCGACCGGCCCGCAAAACGCCATGCTCCCCGAGGGCAACGCCGCGCGTTCGCTCCGCGATTTGCCCACCTGTTCGCCCCTACGCTCCGCCCATCGCAACCAGTCACGCATCTCGAGGCCCCATTCACGCGCGAGCCCTCGCGCAAGCAACGCGGATTGGTTGTACCCCCGCTCGCTGCGCACATGCAAAGGGATCGGAACGATCACGGTGCTCCCTTGCGGGACCGCGAGGCATCGTCCCATCGCACGCCCCATGGCGAGACCCAGCCTCTTCATTCCGCCGAATTTGAGACGATGCACCAGATCCCTGCCGGCTCCCATATAAAAAGTGGCGGCCTCGCAAACGAGACCGCCGCCCAATAGAAAACGGGGAGGATTTTTAGGGAGCAAAGCGTCCAAACACGCGTCGCAGGCCGAAACCGCCAGTGCACCGCACAAAGGGCACGACTGCGGCCACAGAACATGCCCCGCCGCACGAAGCACATGCAAAAAGCGAAAAAAAGTTCTCCCTCGTTCCAACCCTCTTGTTTTGATTAAAAAGGTTTCCCTACGCGAGCGCCTCGGCAGTCCGCCGGAGCGACGCGCTGCGGTCCGTGGCTTCCCACGCCGGGATCGGGTCGAGGTCCATGCGCCCCATGTGGCCAAACGCCGCGAGTCGGCGATATTGCGGTTTGCGCAGGCACAGATCGCGAATGATCGCGGCGGGGCGAAAATCGAACTGCTCGCGAATGAGCTTAGCGATCTTCTCGTCGCCGATCTGCCCCGTGCCGAACGTCTTCACCATGATGGAAACGGGGCACGCCACGCCGATGGCGTAAGCTACCTGAATCTCGCAACGCCGAGCAACTCCCGCGGCCACAACGTTCTTCGCCGCATAGCGCGCCATATAAGCCGCCGATCGGTCGACCTTCGTCGGGTCCTTGCCGGAAAAGGCCCCCCCGCCGTGGGGCACGATGCCGCCGTACGTATCGACGATGATCTTCCGCCCTGTGAGCCCGGTGTCCGCCTGAGGCCCCCCGAGGACGAAACGCCCGGTCGGGTTCACGAGGATACGCGGTTTTTTCTCGACCAAGTGCGCCGGCAGGATAGGGCGAATGACGTACTCCGTCACGTCGGCTTCGATCTGCGCCATGTCGACAGCCGGGTGGTGCTGCGCGCTCACGACGACCGTATCCACGGCGATCGGCTTGTCGCCGTCGTATTCGATCGTCACCTGGCTTTTTCCATCCGGGCGCAGATAGGGCAGGCCGCCCTTACGGCGCACGTCGGAAAG
>JAVBRL010000123.1:0-7657 GCA_031547985.1 Synergistaceae bacterium | reverse complement strand
TCGGCCGACGCGTTATTGGGCACGCTCATGGGAGACGCCGTCGAACCGAGGCGAGAGTTCATTGAAACGCACGCGAGGCACGTACGCAATCTCGACGTTTAGAGAGGGGATAGTGCGATGTCGATTAAAAGGCGGTTGTTGCTGCTTGCTTTGATTGTCTGTGTGACTCTTGCGGCGATGGGCTTTTTGGGTTACGCGAACACGCGGTCGATCGTACGGACGAGCATTTCGGAAACGGGGCAAGCCCGAATCGAAGCGGTTGCCACGTATGTGAAGGGTGAGTTCGATCGCATGGAAAGCCTGATCAACGCCGTGACGGGTTCCATGGCGCAGGAGTACGCCGTGGGCGGCCGCGAGGAAAACTTAAAACGGATCCTTGAGTTCTGGACCGGCGACGCGGCCACGGTCGGCGCCAACGGAATTTACTACAGCAACACCGATTACTCCCTCTATCTCGACACATCGGGCTGGGTTCCCGAGGCGGACTACGACGCCACGACGCGACCGTGGTTCACCGAGGCGAAGGGCGTCAAGGAGGCCGTTTTCATCGAACCTTATCTCGACGCTCAAACGGGGCAGGTCGTCGTGACGGTCTCCCGCGCGATACGCGACTCCGCGGGCAAACTGATGGGGGTCGTCGCAGTCGACGCGATGCTCGACAAGATCGCCGGCTACGTCGTCAAACAGACCATTTCGGGCAGCGGATACGGTTTTTTGCTTGACAACAAAGGCGTGCTCATGGGGCACCCCGTGAAGGAGAACGTGGCGAACCTGAACTTGTCGGTCGTCTCCGATCAAGTCCCGCAGGCGCTTGCGAACCTGGTCGGGAAGATGCTCCGCGGAGAAAGCGGCGAAGGAGCTTATTCATTTGCGGGAGGCGTACGCCATATGTTTTACGCGCCGTTGCCGCACGGATGGAGCGTCGCCATTACGCGGCAGGAGCGGGAGTTCCTCGCTCCCGTGACGAAACTCGGGATTCGTCAGGGAGTGCTCGGTGTCGCCGCGCTGCTGATCCTCGCGGTCGTGCTGTATTCGGTGACCCGTTCGATCGATCGCCCGATCAAGCGGTTGATCGATGTTATGAGAGATCTGGCGGACGGCGACCTCTGCGTGGCGTCCGGCATGACCGGGACGGACGAGATCGCTCGAGTGGGACGTTCGCTTGACGGAGTCGTGCAGGACCAGCGGACGTTTTTCATCGATTTGCGGCAGCAGAGCGGCGGCATGAACCGTGAAGCGACGAACCTCGAAGACGTGGCGGCGGCGTTCGCGGAGGGGATCGACGCGATTGAGCGAAAGGCCGGAAGCTTGGCCGAGATCGCCGAGCAGAACGCCGAGGCCATCGAGACCGCGAACGGCGGGATTGAAGAACTCGCCGCGTCGGCGCAAAACGCCGCGCAGGCGGCGGCCGAGGTCTCCCAGCAGGCGGACGGGCTACGGGAAAACGCTCAGGCGTCGGAAACGCTCATCAAGGAGAACACGCGCCAGGTCTCGGAGATGTCGCAATTCTTCTCCAATCTTGCGAAAGTCGTGGAGGAGCTCGACACCAAAGCGGGGCGCATCAACAGCATTGTGAGAACGATCACGGGAATCGCGGATCAGACGAACCTCTTGGCCTTGAACGCGGCCATCGAGGCCGCTCGCGCAGGCGAAGCGGGACGCGGTTTCGCGGTTGTCGCCGAAGAAGTGCGCAAGCTCGCCGAGGAGTCGAATGTGGCAGCGCAGCAGATCGGTGAGCTGGCGGAATCGATCGTCGCCGGGACGGCCCAGGCGCTTGATTCCGCGCGCGGCGGAACCGAAAAGGCCGTCGCGGTGGAGGACAAGACGCAAGGTGTCCAAAAGCGCATGGGGGAGGTCATCGTCGCTGTGGAGCGGATCGTCTCGCGAATACAGAGCGTGGCGGCGACGGCGGAGGAACAATCCGCGTCGCTGCAGGAAATGGCGGCTTCAATCGAACGCATCGGCCAGGGAGCCCAAGGAACGCGTTCGGGTTCCGGCGAGATATCGGACCAGGTCCGCGAGATGGCGGCCAGGACGCAGGGGCTCTCGGGGACGGCCGAAAAGTTGCGTGCGATCTCTGTGGACGTCGAGGAGCACGTCGCGCGCTACCGGATCGACAACGGCTCGAGATCTCCCCAGCTGGCCGCTGGCAGTTGCAACGATGTCAACAAAAGGAGGTAGATCGCATGTCAAACGGCAATAAAACGCTCTTTTTCCTGGCGGCGTGTTTTTTTTTCATGTCGGGATCGTCCGTGCACGCTTTCGGCCAGGGTGGGAGCCTTCCTGCCCGTTCGGAGATCCCCGAGGAGTTCAAGTGGCGCCTGGAGGATATCTACGCGAGCGATGCGCGTTGGGAAGAAGATTTCGAGTCCGTGAAGAAAAAGCTGCCGGAATTGGCGGCTTATGCGGGTAAACTTGGCGACTCCCCCGAGGTGCTCGAGCGTTTCTTGCGCCTGCGCGACGAGACGTCGATCACGCTCGAGAAGCTTTACATCTACGCGCATATGCGCAGCCACGAGGATACGGCCGTTTCGAAGTATCAGGCGCTCACGTCGCGCATCTCCTCGCTCGCGGTCGAGTACTCGGCGGCCACGAGCTTCGCGACGCCCGAACTGCTCGAGATTCCTGAGCAAAAGCTCCTGAACTGGGCCGACACAAAGCCCGGCCTCGCGGAGTATCGCTTCCCGTTGCGCGAGGTCGTCCGCCAGAAGGCGCACATCCTCTCGAAACCGGAGGAGGCGCTATTGGCTCGTGCGGGCGAAATCGCGCGGTCGCCTTCGAACACGTTTTCCATGCTCGCCAACGCCGACTTGAAGTTCCCGACGGTTCGTGACGGATCGGGCAAGAAGGTCGAACTTTCGGAGGAACGCGCCTCGAAGCTGCTCACATCGAGCTCCCGCTCCGTGCGCCGCGCGGCGTACGAAGGGCTTTACTCCACGTACGGAAAATGGCGCAACACGCTAGGGAGCACGTTCGGCGGTATGCTGCGGACGTCGCGATTTTACTCCTCGGCGCGCAAATACCCCTCCGATCTCGCCGCGGCGTTGGACGGAGACAACGTTCCGGAGGCGGTCTATGGCAACCTGATCGAGACGGTCGAGTCGCGCCTTGATTTGCTGCACCGCTACGTGAGCTTGCGCAAGAAGATTTTAGGGCTCGAGACGCTCGGCGCCAGCGACCTTTTCGTGCCGCTCGTACGCAGTCCATACAAGGATATCCCATGGGACCAGGCTAAAAAGATGGTGCTCGAAGCCCTGCATCCGTTGGGGCAGACATATGTCGCGGATCTGGAAAAAGCGTTCGGAGAAGGCTGGATCGACGTGTACGAAAACCAGGGCAAGCGCTCCGGCGCGTACTCCTGGGGGAGCTACGGCACGCATCCGTACGTGCTGCTCAATTACAATGGCGAGTTCAACGACGTCTCGACGCTGGCGCACGAGATGGGGCACTCCATGCACAGCTTTTATTCGAAAAAAGCCCAGCCTCCCGCAACGGCCGACTACTCCATCTTTGTGGCTGAAGTGGCCTCCACGACGAACGAGATGCTCTTGAGCGAGCACCTGCTCGAAGCGGCCCGGAAGAAAAACGACACGAAAAAACGCATCTACCTGCTCAACCAACGGCTGGAGTCGATTCGGGGGACGCTTTTCACGCAGACGCTCTTCGCGTCGTTCGAGCGGATCGTGCACGGGCGTTTCGCGCGCGGGGAGGGCACGACGCCGGACGATCTCTCGAAGATCTGGCGGGACCTGCGAACGAAGTACTACGGTCCCGAGCTCGTACTCGAAGCGGTCGACGATATTGGTTGGGCGCGGATCCCGCACTTTTACACGCCCTTTTACGTCTACCAGTACGCCACGGGTATCTCGGCGGCGGCTTCGTTCGCGCGGCAGATCCTGGGGGAGGGCGAAAACGCGCGGTCACGTTACCTGACCTTCCTGGGCAGCGGCGGTTCGGACTATCCGATCGAGATCCTGAAAAAAGCGGGCGTCGACCTCTCGTCGCCGAAGCCCATCGCGGACTGCCTCGACCTGTTTGAAAAGACGCTCGGCGAAATGGAGGCCCTTTTGGCCAAGTAGCCGCAACGCCTCGCGCTCGTTTTACGCGCCCAAAACGCACAAAAAAAGAGCCCCTTTGTGAGGGGGCTCTTTTTTTAAATAGCCGCTTTCTTAGGCCGAGATCGCGCGACTGCGGACTCGTCTACGCCCCGCCGCTCTGGCACGAGACTCCTCGTACCGCATCCTCCGATACTCCCTGCGATCTTGCGAGGATTGTATCAGTTTCACGCCGATGAAAACGACGCATGCGATGGCGAGAATCAACCACTCTCTTTGCCAGAATGCGACGACCGCGCTCACGAGCAGCATGATGGTCGTTGCCGCATTGACAAAATCCCTATCCATGGTGGCTGTCCCCCTTCGAGATTTCGGTTGCGTAAGACGCAACCCATACTTTAAAATTATTTTAAAATAGGCACGCCCGTTATAGAATTTAAAGATCTGGTGGCACACCAGTATCGTAGGGGTGTTTGGGCTTTCTGTCAAGAGAAAAACGATGAAAATATTTCTCATTCTGCAATGCTGCAGTGGCGAGGTTCGGCAAAAACCGTCTTGCGAAAAAGCGAACTTTGGGCTACATTTACGCATACTTTCGGAAAAAGGCGGGCGCGATCATGTTTTTTCTGGGGTTATTTTTTTTCATCGCGTTTCTCTTGGGTGGCGCGCTCTTCTATTTATTTGCCTGCTACGTGCTTTGCCGTGTGGGGCGCAAGTTTGGTGTGGGAAATTACTTCGGTTTCGTCGTTCCCATCTACAACGTGTACCTGTTGTGTCGTTGCGCGGGACTGTCGGGCTGGTTCGTCCTGGGGATCCTTGCCCCGGGTGTCGTGACCTTCCTGCTGTTCTTCCTGCAGTGGATCTTTTTGCTTCCGCTCGTTCCGTTGATGCCGATCGCCGGGTTGGTGAGCTTCGCGTCGTGCGCCTATCTGTGGGGGACCATCGCTCAGCGGCTGGGGAAAAACGCCTTGCTCTGGGGGCTGGCGACGCCGTTGCTTTTTTTCCTCCCCGTACTTGTCTTGGCGTTCGACGATTCTTCCTTTGCGGGAGCTTCGCGAGGCGGCTACATCGATGTTTGAGCTTCGCGCCTGGCGGCGTTTGGCGGCGCGTTTATGCCGGATAGCGATCTGCGCGGCGCTGTTGGGGGCTTTTTTCTGTGCTTCTCTGGCCGCCGACGAATCGGTATCTTCGCAACCGAACGAACCGCCCGCGGTCCTTTCGTACGATTTCACGCCGGACGACATTCCGATCGAAGGGGCTCCCATAGCGCCTCCACCCTCGGTCTCTGCCGATGTGCCCCCCGAGCGAGCCGCCAGCTCGCCAATCGAAGAGCTGCTTCAAACGGACAGTTGCAAAGCAGTCGCCTTGCGCGCCTTCACCGCCCTTTTGCCGAAATCTCCCTTGAGCCACGACCTCTTGGCGGTCGCCGCAAACGCGAACTGCGAGCGCCTGGCAAGCGAGATCGGAGTTGTCTTGCGCCCGGCTTCCGGAAAATCTCTCGAACTTCTGGGGCGATATGTGCGTTTTTTTCTCGACGAAGCGAAGCTCACGTCCGAAGTGGCGGCTTTTTTGAAATCGATCGTGACCGGGTTCGGCAACGCAGGTGTCGTGGTCTACACGCGCGACGGCTTGCGTTCGTCCTATGCCGTCGGTTCGTTGGGCATCCCTTTTCGCGAAACGACGTCGGATACGGCGGGTAAAACGCAGCCCGTGCGCGTTTTTTCGGCGCGACACGGCGTCTGCATTCCGTTTTCGCGCGGCGAACGCTTTTTGGTCGAACTGAAAGGCAACGGCCAGGCCCCCGTGTCGCTCTGGAAGATCCTGCCCGATGGGGCACAGAGGAAAGACTATCCCGCAGGGGTTTGGGAGCGCGAGGTCACGATCTACGGCGATCGCATCAAACCTGGGCCGGCCGTTCCGCCTTAAGGGCGCCGCGTTTCGGCGACCTCGTACTCGCCCGAGAGCGTGTCGAGCGTTATGATCGCGACCAGCGCATTTTTGAACACGACCCGAAAGACGCGTACTTCTTTATAGAACAAATACTCCTGCCCGATTTCCCCCTGAGGTTTCCCCCATCGACGGATGAATGGCGACAGCCCGTTTACGGCTGCCTCCAAAATCGCTTCACGGCTCGTCCTTGCGGTAAGCCGCGGGATTTCTCGCACCTCGGGCAGGAGCATGCTTTTTTGAGTCGCGAGCGCCGGTGCGGCGCGTGCGCCGCCTCGACAAGCATCAGCTGCCACGTCCACCTGGCGGGTGTCGCGCGGCAGAAGGGGCAGTTTGATCTGAAAGAGGACGGGAACCACCCAATAGGGGCGGTAGAGCGGTTTTTCTTCGGAGATATGAAGCGCCTGCCCTTTGACGACGTTCGGAAGCTCCGTGAATCGCGGCGTCCAGTATTCGATCATGAGTTTTTTCCTTTCGCCGATCCCAGGTGTTTTACCCGTCTAAACGGTGCTATTGCTGTGTCAAGTATTCTTCATAGAGTCTGGCGTACTCCTTTTGCTGTTTTTTGAGGATCTGAGGCGCTTCCAGATGGTAGGGGCAGCGAGACACGCAGCCTCGGCATTCCGTGCAGCCGCTGATCGCCGCGACCTGCTGGCGGTGTTTTTCGGTGAAATGGCTTCCCGCTGGGTGGCGTTTGACGAAGAAAATAATGCGCATCATCAGCGGGAGGTTGATCTTGGCCGGGCACGGCAGGCAGTAGCCGCAGCCTCGGCAGTACTCGTCGCCGAATTCCTCGCGCAGGCGCTCGATCTCCTCGCGCATTTTCTCCGTGAACGGTTCGGGGTTCAAGGCCAGCTGGACGAATTGGTCGAGTTCGGCGCGTTTTTCGATTCCCCAGATCGGCACGATGTGGCGATGTTCGTTCATGAAGGCCGCCGGCAGCCGTCCATCGGGGACCAGACCGCCGCACATCGCCTTCATGGCGATGAAACCGATATCGTACGCGGTGCACTCTCGCGTCATTTCGATCTCCTCGACCGAGGAGAGGACGGACAGGGGGTATTGCAGCGTGTCGAACGCCCCGGAGCGGATGGCCTCGCGCGCCAGTGGAAGGCTGTGGTTCGTGAGGCCAATAAAGCGGATCTTACCCGCCTTTTGCGCATCGAGCAGCGCCTGATAGGGGCCGCGCTCGTTTTGGAAATCGCCAAGCGTCGCCGGGTTGTGCCACTGGTAGAGGTCGACGTAGTCCGTTTTGAGCCGGCGCAGGCTCTCGTCGATCTGCGAAGCGGTCCCTTCGTAACTGTCGCTCATGGCCTTCGACGCGATGATCACGCGTTCGCGCAAACCTCCGGCGACCGCGGCGCCCATTTGCTCCTCGCTGTCCGTGTAGACGTGGGCCGTGTCGAAAAAGTCGACGCCACAATCGCAGGCGTACCGCAGAAGCGCCGCGGCGTCGTCCGGCGACAGCCGCTGGATCGGTAGACACCCCATCGCAACCGGGGCGACGTCGAGGCCGGTCCTCCCGAGGCGGATTCTAGGCAGGTTCTTCACGCTTGCAAGCGATTCTGGCATGTCTTGTCACTCCCCTTAAGAAAAATTTCGTCGCGAATGAAAGCCGATGATTTATCTTACCGCGAATCGGTCTCATTTCCCCA
>JAVBRL010000215.1:0-2989 GCA_031547985.1 Synergistaceae bacterium | reverse complement strand
CACATATCGAAGCGCGTCGAACCCCTGCTTGTTCGGTACCTTAACCTCGGTGTACTCCGAAAGAGGCGGGTATTCCGTCCAAGGACCGATTCCGATGGACTCGAAATACTTGACCTTCGCGTCGGCGTCACGCACGGCGATACAGATATGATGAAGCTTTTCGAACGGGTAACTCATTTCTTATCCCCTCCTGTGTGAGAATATCACGACCACACAAAACAATGGGGGAATAGCGTCACCCCCATGCCCGCACCAGAGTCGAAAAATTTTATTTATTCAAAAATATAACATGCGACGAATCATAACGATAATACAAATATTAAATGCCTGACATAAAAATTTCGCATAACAAACCCGCTAACAGGTCGTGATCATCCCTTGATCCAGGTCAACTTCCACCAGATCGCCGCTTTTAAGCAGTTTCGTCGGGTCTTGGTCGGGCCGGTCGATCAAGGGGATCTCGGCCATGATGCAGCCGACAGCCGTCACCTGCTCGACGTTGAGATTGACCATGCACAGAGGGCCGTTTCCGTTGCAGGCCGTGTCGTAGATCAGATACGACCCTCCGGTCGAGCCCTTCCCCGTGGGAAACACGAGCACGACATCCTTGATGCACTGCCCGTAGAGCGGGTGTCCCTGTTCGGTCACGTTGCCCGTTTTCACATCGATGCCGCCCAGAAAACAGATCGGCTCCGTCGTGACGAGCGCGCGCCCTTTCAACTTCCCCTTGCCTTTACCGATGACGGTGCGCCCCTTAATCGTCGCCATTTTCGAACACTCCTTCCAACGCCGCGCGTACGCACCGATCCGTCGTGCCGTAATACGTGGGGATGCGCCACTGCCCAGGCGAGTAATGCGCCAATTTCGCGGAGTTCGTGGCCATCGCCGTCATACCGACCTTTTCCATCGGCCGTGCCATCTCGCCAAGCACCGTGCATGTATCCACGACCAACTTCACCCCCGCGTCCTCGAGGATCTTCGCGTGCCCGCTACGGATCGCCAGATGCTTGATCGGCTGGGACGTGAGCAGCCAAAAGGCGGTCTTGACCTTCTTGCCTTCGAGCAGCTTGGCCACCGTTACGATCTCGTTGATCGAGCAGTGAGGGCAGCCGATCGCCACCAGAGAGACGGGCTGCCCCTGATGTTTGTTGAGCTGCGTTGCGGCCTCCCGTTTTTCGGCTTCTCCGAACGAGAACACGGCAAGTGGCTTATTACCCCCCATGGCCGCTTCGAGCGTCGGTGCTTCCGGCGTTACACCCACGATGTGGTACAGCGCGACCGAGCCCGACGAAGCGAGCGCCGCGCCGAGCATTTTCAGCTGGTCCAAACCGACATCGGCCGAAATCCCCGTGAAGACGGGCACGCCGCTGTCCACTCGCCGCCCGGTCCAGTAGCCGAGCGAACCGAAGTCCGAAATATCGGACAGCGCCGTTTTCACCTCGATCACGAAATTTCCCTTGCGATTTTCGTCCAGGTGGTACCCGTAGGCAGGCACACGGCCGGTGATCGCGGCGGCCAAAGCGGAAGGCCCTCCTTCGCGATTGGTCCGAGCCCCCAAAACGGAGTTGACGAACGCGATCGCGGAGGACTCCCCCCAGGCGACGTGTTCGCCCTTTTGAGGCACCTGTCCGATCAGGTACGGCGTGCACGTGTGGCACGCGACGGCACCCATCTTCTCGTAAGCGCACGTCAGGTGGCGCTGACGCGTCACGACCTCTTTGGTGAAGCCAAGTTCGTCCGGCATATCGAAATCCACCGCGGCGGTGTTGAGCGTCGTGAACGCTTTGAACTCCGTTTCCCCCTCGCCCATTTTTTCGATGAACCGCACAGCCCCATCCCCGGCGACGACGATCGAAGCGCCGGGCATATGAACGTTTTTAATCGGCAGCATCCGTTCGGCGCCGTAAATTTCACCCAACTGGACTTGTATCTGCATGGCCTTCCGCACGCTGGGGCCGTATGTGCCGTCGAGCATCTTTTGTTCTTCTTCCGTCAAATACATCGAAAAAAAACTCCTCTCAATCGATCACTTCGAAGCCAAGCCGTTCGATCTCTTGGTTCACCAGGGTCAGGATCGGGCTTTCGGCTTCCCATTTCCCGTGCGCAATCAGCTCGCCCATCAGGCGTTCTTTTTTTGCCACGTCGTCCAGTTTTTCGCGCACGGCGTGCGCGTCTTCCCGGCGGATCACGACGACGCCGTCGGCGTCGCCGGCGATGATATCGCCGGGATGGACGACCTGTCCGCCGCACGCGATGTCCGTGTTGATCTCGCCCACGGGATTTTTATACGGCCCTCGGGGAGTCGAACCGATCGCGTAGACGGGAAAGGCGTTTTCGAGCAGAAAGTCGAGATCGCGCACGCAGCCGTCCACCACAAAACCCGCGACACCGCGGGACATCGCGTAGCGGTACATGACGTCGCCGCAGACGCTGTGGTTCGTGTCGCCGCAGACATCCACCAGGATCACGTCACCCGCTTGCGCCAGGGAAAGCGCCTTGTGAAAAATAAAATTGTCCGCCATGGACGACTTCACCGTCAGCGCCGGCCCCAGGATTCGCTTAGCAGTGCCCAGCGGTGAAATACGCGCGTCCATGCCGAAGAGCCTTCCCGTCGCGTCCGCGATATTCGCCGCCGGGACGTTTCGGAAGAGCTCAATGATTTCTCGTTCCGGCCGGACGAACGATTTACGAATCCTCATTCCGGGGTTTGCCATGTCGTCGTCGCCCCTTTCTATTTCCCGCGCGTCTGCAGGTTGTGGTACTGCACGGAGGCCCGCGCTTCCTTCAGGCCCTTTCCCCGTTCGATCGCCTCTTCGATCCGCGCTTCCTTTTGCGCGATCTCCTGGGCCACCGCCAGCACTTCCGAGGCACGTTCGAACGGGATGACGACAACTCCCGTGTCGTCGCCGAGCACGATATCTCCCGGCTTCACCCGCACACCGCTGACGGCAACGGGCACACCTACCGCGTCGACTTCGACGCGATCCTT
>JAVBRL010000196.1:0-7748 GCA_031547985.1 Synergistaceae bacterium | reverse complement strand
ATCGAGGTGGCGACGGAGGACATTGGCAGAGTGATCGGCAAACGAGGAGCGACCATCAACGCGATCCGTCTTATCGCAAAGGCAGCGGCTGTGAAATCGGGCGAAAAGGTGGATGTGGATGTCGAAGAGGACTGATTTCTTCGCCGGACGGGTCATCATCGGCAAAATACAGGGCCCGCACGGAATTCAGGGGATGCTCAGGCTTTACGCGCTGACGGACTTCCCCGAACGCTTCGAGGAAATGAAGACGATGACCGTGCAATTCGCCCCTTCGGCGGCGCCCCGGCAACCCGGCATACGCAAGCCTAAGGAACCCGTCGTCTACACGGTGAGGAGCGTCGCCTACTACGAGGGAAGAAAAGGGGGCAACACGTTCCTGCTCGACCTCGAAGGAGTCGATTCCCGCGAGGACGCCGAAGCTCTCAAGGGCGCTTTCGTTACGATCGCCCCCGAGGAGCGGGCCGCACTCGCGGAAGACGAGTACTGGGTCGACGACGTGCTGGGGATGGCGGTTCAAAACGCGGACGACGGCCGGGAACTGGGAACGGTGGAGGACGTCGTCGTCACGGGAAGTAACGACGTTTACGCGGTCCGCACCCCCGAAGGGCAGCTCAAGATGATCCCCGCGGTGGCGGAAGTGATCCGCGCCGTCGATACGGCGTCGAAGATCATGAAAGTCTCGCTCCCCGAGGGGCTCTGGGACTAGCCCGAGGCGATGCGCATCTCCCTGGTCTCAGCGTTTCCGGAACTCCTGAGGTCTTATCTGGAGTGCAGCATCCTGGGCCGGGCGGTCGCGAACGGAAAGCTCGACGTCGCGTTCGTCGACATTCGAGATTACGCCGAGGGTACCTGGCGCCAGATCGACGACTACAGCTACGGCGGCGAAGGCGGCATGCTCCTGATGGCCGAACCGCTCGAGCGTGCGATCGAAGCTATTTGCGCGGCAGGGGGCGAAAAGCGCCCCTACGTCGTCTACCCGAGCCCGCAAGGAGCCGTGCTGCACCAGGAACTGGTCGAGGATCTGTCGCGAAAGGAACACCTCGTCCTCGTCGCGGGACACTACGAAGGAGTCGACGAGCGACTGATCGAAAAACGGGTGGACCTCGAGGTCTCGCTCGGCGATTTCGTGCTGACGGGCGGAGAGCTACCGGCGCTCGCGATCGTCGACGCGGTCGCGCGACTGATACCCGGAGTCGTGGGCAAGAGCGGATCCGTCGCGGAGGACTCATTTTACCGCGGGATGCTCGACTGCCCACACTACACGCGACCGGCCACATGGGGCGACCAAAGGGTCCCGGAGGTCCTGACGGAGGGCGACGCGGCTCAGATCGAAGCGTGGCGACGCAAGCAATCGGTGGCGCGAACGCTCGCTCGGCGAAGCGACTTGCTGTTTCGCGCGGGCATCCGCCCCTATCTGGCAAAGGGCATCTACGTCGTGTTGGCGCATCATCCCGTGCTCGACCGGCACGGACAAAAAAGCACGACGGCGATCACGGGGCTCGACCTGCACGACATCGCGCGCGCCTGCCGGACGTACGGCGTCACCCGCTATCTCGTGGCCACCCCGTTCAAGAGCCAGCGCGACATGATCGCCAAGATCAAGGAGCACTGGACGACGGGCTACGGTCTGTCGTTCAACCCAGACCGGGGCGAGGCGCTTAAAAGCGTCAAGGCGTTCGGCAGCGTGGAAAAAGCCCTCGATTGGGTAGCGACTCGTGAGAAGGCCGCTCCTTACGTGGTCGGCACCACGGCGAAAGCGAGGCCCGAGTCCGTGCACTGGACGGGGCTCAAGCGGACGCTCCTCGCGCTCGACCGCCCCTGCATGCTGCTGTTCGGCACGGGGTGGGGACTTCACGAGGAGGTTTTCGCGCACTGCGACGCCGTTTTGACGCCGATTCGAGGCGGAGTGGATCCGTACAACCATTTATCGGTCCGCAATGCGGTGAGCGTCGTCCTGGACAGGTTGTTCGGATGGCGATGACACGATACAAGTTTGTCAAGAAGGAGGGAAAACAAATTGATTGATCCGAGAATCGCACTGGTGGAAAAACGCTACCATAAGGCGGAGGAGATCCCCGCGTTTCGTCCCGGGGATACGGTGAAAGTGCACGTCAAGGTAAAGGAAGGCAACCGCGAGCGCATCCAGATTTTCGAGGGCGTCGTGATCGGACGCCAGCACGGGGGCTTGCGCGAAAACTTCATCGTGCGCAAGATGTCCGGCGGCATCGGCGTGGAACGCATCTTCCCCGTCCACTGCCCCACGGTGAGCAAGATCGAAGTGGTGCGCATGGGCAAGGTTCGCCGGGCGAAGCTGTACTACCTGCGTCGCCTGAGCGGCAAAGCGGCCCGTATCAAGGAGCGGCGCTAAGACGTTAAAGCACGTTCCTTATACGCTTTATGCGCTTTCACCACATAGCACGGATACGTTATAATGAAGCGGCCAAGGTTGGCTTTCCTTGGCCGCTTATCGATTTTACGAAAACAAAGGGGCAGGCGGTACATGTCGCGCACGTGGATGGTTCTGGGGCTTAGCCACCGGATTATGGCGCCGGCGCTTCTTTATGTGGCGCTGTGCGGATTGGTGCTCCCGCTGGGGGTGCAGGAACTTCGCATCCCGCAGGCCGTCTTTTGCGGCCCGCAGACCGTCGGCGTTCTCTTCCTGTTCTGGGGCGCGTGGCTCGTCCGCAAAGGATGGAAGGAGATGGAGCGCCTCTTCTTCGCCGGATCTCTCACCGATCCCCTCGAGTACGCCCGCACGCGCAAACCCGTCTACGTGGGATGGATCCTCTTCATCCTCCCAGGGCTCGCCTTTTTGTGCCGGTCGCTTCCTATGCTGCTCGCGGCACCGATCGCTTGGTTTCTCTGCCGCCTCTACGTGGGGCGCGTGGAGGGGGACCTGTGGCACTACCTGCTCTGCTCGTGGAAGATCTACCATCTGAAGATGCGACTCTTTCCGCCCGTCAAGCAAGTGGCGCGCGAAGTGACGTGGATGCGCATCTCCCATTACGATTCGTTCGTAAAGCCCGGCGCGAAACCCGTAAACGGCATCTCCCCCGTCCCGCCACCCAAAGAGCCGCCCCAAGTGCCTCCCAAAACCGTCGAACGGGCTTCGGAACCCGTCAAACCGAGGCAGCAATCTTCCGTGCACGAACAATCTCACTCGACGCGTCTGGGGCGAGCGAAGCGTGTTTTTTACGGCAGATCTCCGGGATTTTTGGGACGGACTTCACGCTTCGGCATGCAAAAACCATCTTCGAGAACAAGGAGCCGTAATAGCTGCCACTAGTCGGATCCATCCGCAGTCATCCTCTCTTGTCGTGTTTTATTTTCGTTTGAACATACATAGAACATTCGTTCGATCAGTTTTAAAGAATTGTGACAAAACAACCGTCGTTATGATATTATTTTTAAAGGTTTACTTGGGGAAATTTTGCCCTTGGACTTCTTGAGAGAGGCCGCAGCAACAGCAACGCGACGTCATCACGCAAGAGAGGGTGAAAAAGATGCAGGGAGAGAAATTGTTCGACGCAAAAGGGAAAATGATCCTCCGCGCACTTCAGCAGGACGCGCGCATTTCGTTCAGCGAGCTGGGCAGGCAGGTAGGCCTTTCTTCGCCCGCCGTGGCCGAACGTGTCAAGCGTCTCGAAGAGGCGGGCATTATCCAGGGATATCGAGCCATCATCAACCAGGAGAGCCTCGGTTACCCGATCACGGCGTACATCCGAATCAGCACGACGGCCGACAAACTGATCGAAGCCGACAAGATGTCGAAGGAAATTCCGGAGGTCCTGGAATGCCATCACGTGACCGGAAGCGACGTAATGATCATCAAAGTGGCCGTCTCCTCAATCCGGCACCTGGAGGAATTCATCAGCCAACTGTCGCGGTTCGGGCAGACGACGACATCGATCATCCTCTCCTCGCCGGTCACGTCGCGAATTTTAGAACCAACGAACTCAAAACACGAGTAAGAATGTCGTTGCGCGACAGCCCCGTGATCCAGGGTATTCTGGCGCGCCGCAGCTTGCGCCGTTTCGACCCGCACAGTCCCGTGGGAAACAGTGAGATTGAGCTGCTTATAGAGTGTGCCGCCGCGGCTCCCTGTTCGACAGGCAGGGGGCCGTGGCATTTTATCGTCGTCAGCGACCGCACGACGCTCGATAAGATGGGAACGGACCTGCGCTACGCGGCGATGCTGCTTCAGGCGCCTCTCGCCGTCGTGATCTGCGCGGACACCTCGGGAAAAAGCGAGGCGGCCGAGCTCTTCTGGCCACAGGATTGCGCCGCCGCGATGGAAAACCTGCTCGTCGCCGCGCAGGCGATCGGACTCGGCGCCGTGTGGATCGGCGTCCATCCGATCGCGGAGCGTGAGGATTTTTTACGCTCGCTTCTCGACATCCCCCAAGAGATCCACACCTTCGGCGTGGCTGCTATCGGCACCCCGATCGAATTGAAGGATCCTCACTCCGGCATCGACCCAACGACGCTGCATATGAACACATGGTGACGAACGGGCAAGTTTGTGCTATCCTGTGAAAACACGTCAAGATTTCGGAAAATAAGGGGGGGAGGGACTCGGCCACAAGTCAAAGACCCTAATTAACCGTCATCACTTCTAACGAAATTTCCTTTTCCTTCGCAGCGTACTTCACAAAAATTCAAGGTCATTCAAAGTCCCTAAGTTCCGTCAGGTTGTGAACCAAAACAAAAATATAACAAGTCCGAGGGGGTTTTTGTAAATGAAGAAGTTCCCACGCATATTACTCGCTGTTGTGGCGATTATGGTGTTCGCGTCGCTTGCGTTTGCGGCTCCGAAGGTCGGGATCATCACGCCCACGACATCGCAGGGAGAAGAAGAATATCGCGCGGCGGAAGAGATGATCAAGAAGTTCGGCAAGGATCGTATCATCCACGTGACGTATCCCGATAAATTCATGGACGAACAGGAAACGACGATCCAGCAGATCGTAACCATGGCGGCCGATAAAGACGTCAAAGCGATCGTCATGGGACAGGGCTATCCCGGCACGGCGGCGGCGATCGATAAAGTGCACGCGGTCCGCCCGGACATCATCTTCATCAACGTCGTCCCACACGAGGAACCGGTTCTCGCCGCCTCCAAATCGCTCTACTGCCTGGAGACCGACAACCCGGTCCGCGGACGCACCATCATCGCCCTCTCTAAAAAGATGGGCGCCAAGACGTTCGTCCACTACTCCTTCCCGCGCCACATGTCCTACCCGCTGCTCGCCGAGCGCCGCGACATCTTCGAGGCCGAGTGCAAAAAGCAGGGGCTGAAGTTCGTCTTCGTCAACGCGCCCGACCCCACCGGCGATGCCGGAATCGCCGGCGCGCAGCAGTTCATCCTCGAAGACGTGCCGCGCCAGGTGGCGAAGTACGGCAAGGACACGGCGTTTTTCAGCACGAACTGCGGCATGCAGGAACCGCTGATCAAAGCGACGCTCAAATCCGGAGCCATCTTCCCCGAGCAGTGCTGCCCGAGCCCGTATCATGCGTATCCGGGCGCCCTGGGGATCGCGATTCCCGAGGGTAAAGCCGGAGACGTCGACTACATCATCAAGGCGATCGACAAGGCCATCGTCGAGCAGGGCGGCGCCGGACGCTTCGCGACGTGGCGCGTTCCCTCCAACATGGCGATGATGTACTCGGCCGTCGACTACGGCTTCGAGTACGGCAACGGCAAGATCGACAACAAACTGCACAAGGACCTCGCGATCAAACTGCTCTCGAAGTACGCCGGCAAGACGGAGGCAAGGGCTTACAAAACGAAGGACGGCAAAACGATCCCGAACTTCATCCTCTTCGTCGGAGACTCGATTATCTTCGGGAAAAAATAGCGCAAACAACCCCTCTTGAAGGGGGCCGCCAAAGGGGACCGGGGATTTCCCGGTTCCCTTTTTTGGCGCGTTAGACGCACTTTCAAAACGTTGCTTCGACAGAAAGGGGGGGGACTTGCTTGTCCGAGTTCCTTCTTGAGATGCGCAACATCGGCAAAGAGTATTTCGGCAACCGCGTGCTAAAGGGCGTTTCCCTCGCCGTCAGGCCCGGAGAGATCCACGCCCTAATCGGCGAAAACGGAGCCGGCAAATCGACGCTCATGAACATCCTGTTCGGCATGTCCGTGATCCACAATACCGGAGGGTTCGAAGGAGATGTCCTCCTCGACGGAGAAAGCGTCCGCATCACCTCTCCCCAAATGGCCATGGAGCACGGTATCGGCATGGTCCATCAGGAATTCATGCTCCTGCCCGGTTTCACCATCACCGAAAACATCAAGCTCAACCGAGAAATCACGACCCCGACGCTCGCAAGCCGCGTGATCGGCCCCTCCATGCGACATCTTGACATGGTGGCCATGAAGCACGACGCGCGCCTCTCCTTGGACCGCCTGGGGCTGAACCTGAACGAGAATTTGCTTGTCGCGGGGCTTCCCGTCGGCTACATGCAGTTCGTCGAGATCGCTCGCGAACTGGACAAGAAGAAAGTCAAGCTGCTGGTGCTGGACGAGCCGACGGCCGTGCTCACCGAATCGGAGGCGCAGACGCTGCTTTCGACCATGAAGCGGCTCGCCTCCGAGGGCATCTCCATCCTGTTCATCACGCACCGGCTCGACGAAGTCATGCAAGTGGCCAGCTCGATCTCCGTCATGCGCGACGGCGAAAAGGTCGCCTCGCTCACCCGCGAGGAGGCCACGATCGACCGCATGGCCGAGCTCATGGTGGGACGAAGCCTGTCGACCGAAGACATGCTCTGCGCGGAGGATGCCTGCGAAACGAAGCCCGAGGCCATCCTCTCCGTCTCGCATCTGAGCGTCGACATGCCGGGTGAAGAGGTCTACGACTTTTCGATCGACATCTACAAAGGCGAGATCCTGGGCCTCGGTGGGCTCGCCGGACAGGGCAAAGTCGGCGTGGCCAACGGCGTCATGGGGCTTTACCCCGCGAGGGGACAGCTCGTCAAGGAAGGGCGCACGGTCCCCCTCAACAATACGGCCGCAGCCTTGAGCCAGGGGATGGCCTTCGTCTCCGAGGACCGGCGCGGCGTGGGATTGCTGCTCGACCAGTCGATCGAGCTCAATATCGCCGTGGGGTCCATGCAAAGCCAGGGCAAGTTCCTCAAAGGCGGCATGCTGTCGATCGCCGATCGCCGCGAAATGCGCCAGCACGCGCTCAAGATGATCTCCGACCTCGACATCCGCTGCACGGGCCCCGACCAGCTCACGCGGCGCCTGAGCGGAGGCAACCAACAGAAAGTCTGCATCGCGCGCGCGCTGACGCTCAACCCCAACCTGCTTTTCGTCTCGGAACCGACGCGCGGCATCGACGTCGGCGCGAAAAAGATCGTTCTGGACCTTCTGGTCAAACTCAACCGCGAGATGGGCGTCACGGTCGTCATGACGTCGTCGGAGCTCGCCGAGCTGCGCACGATCTGCAAACGAATCGCGATCGTCTACAAAGGGCGCATCGCCGGGGTCCTCGACCCCGACGCCAGCGACAAGGAGTTCGGTATGCTGATGGCCGGCGAGGCGGAACATCTCAAGGAAAGGAGGGCCTCCTGACATGGACGAACACAAGCAGCACAATCAAATTCCCCTCAAGGAGCGGGTGCGCGAAATCGTCGCCGATCTGGGCGTCCCGCGCCTGATCATCTTCGGCTTTCTGGGCGTGCTGATCGTCGCGGCGGCCGCCTTGCACATCCCGCTTCCCGCGCTCACGAGCAACATCCTC
>JAVBRL010000136.1:0-9447 GCA_031547985.1 Synergistaceae bacterium | reverse complement strand
CGATGTCGACATCGCCAAGCTGAGCACGGTCGTTCGCGAAGCGGTCTACAACACGCGTTACCGCACGCTCTACCGCGCGTCGGCCATCGTGGGCCTGGAGGAGGACTTCATGGCCCGCGCCCACCTGCTCCTGCCTCAGGGTTTCGAGAACAACCTCTACAGCTGGCTTTTCAACTTTCAGGTCATCAACGAAGAATACCGCAAACGCTACGCGAAGTCGCGCCCGCTCGAAAACGACGGCGACATCTTCGTCTTCGCCGACCCCGAGTTCACGCACCCGGATTTCCCGATGGGGCTCGCGTTCTTCTCACCCGAGCAGAACTGCGCCGCAGTGCTGGGGATGCGCTATTTCGGCGAGCTCAAAAAAGGAACGCTGACGCTCGCCTGGGGGATCGGCGCGCGCAACGGATACGCGTCGTGCCACGCGGGGATCAAGCGTTACGGGCTTAAAAAGGGCGGGCGCAAGTTCGTACTGGCCGTCTTCGGCCTTTCCGGCTCGGGCAAGTCGACGATCACGCACTCGCGCCACAGCGGGCAATACGACATCACCGTGTTGCACGACGACGCCTTCGTCGTGAACATCAAGGAGAAATACGCGATCGCGCTCGAACCGGCGTATTTCGACAAAGTCCAGGATTACCCGATGGGGTGCGAGGACAACAAATACCTCGTCACCATGCAAAACTGCGGCGTCACGGTCGACAAAAAAGGTCACAAGATCGCTGTGACGGAGGACATCCGCAACGGCAACGGACGCGCGATGAAGTCGAAATTCTGGTCGCCCAACCGCATCGACCGGATCGACGAGCCTCTGAACGCCATCTGCTGGCTGATGAAAGACCCCACGTTGCCGCCGGTCCTCAAGCTCACCGGCCCGTCGCTCGCCTCCGTGATGGGAGCGACGCTCGCGACGAAACGCACGACCGCCGAACGCCTGGCGCCGGGAGTCGATCCCAACGCGCTCGTGATCGAAAGTTACGCAAACCCCTTCCGCACGTATCCGCTCGAGATGGATTACACGCGCTTCCGTGATTTGATCGCCGACGGGGTGGACTGCTACATCCTCAACACGGGCGATTTCATGGGCCAGAAGGTCCAGCCCAAACACACGCTGGGCGCGCTTGAGGCGATCGTCGAGGGGCGGGCGAAGTTCGTCCCGTTCGGCAAGGTGCATGGCATCGAGATGATGCCGTTCGACGACTTCAAAGTCGACTTTGGCAACGCGGCTTACCTGCAGCAGCTCTACGAGCGTTTCATCGACCGTGTAAAGTTTATTGCCTCGCGCGAGACCGACAAGGGCGGGATGGACAAGCTGCCGGCGGACGCGCTGAACGCGCTCAAAATCGCGGCGAAGGATCTGGAGGGCATGGGAGCGAAACCGCTGCCGCCGAGCCCCGAGGAGAAAATGGTCGCGGCGACGCGCACGGTGGTGGCGAAGTCCAAACAGGTCGCCGAGGAGTCGAAGAAGATCGCGCAGAAGGCCACACGCATCGCCAAAGCAGCGATGGACGCGGTGCAGGAGGAAGTCTCACGGGAGCGCAAAAAACGAAAATAACGCGGCTGGAGGTCACTCCCGCGCGGATCGAAAAAAATTTCTCCGTGCTGGGCTCGCGTTTAGGGCCGGAGTGCCGGATTATCGCCGTGCTCAAGGCCGACGCGTACGGCCTGGGTTTGTTGCCGGTCGCCCGTGCCCTTAAAAGGGCCGGGTGCCGGCATTTTGCCGTCGCGGCGGCCGATGAAGCCGCGCGTTTTCGCGCGGCCGGGTTTGACGATCCCCTGTTGATGTTGATGACGCCGCTCGAAACGCACGCGCTCGCGGAGTGCGTGCGACTGAAAGCGGCGTTTTCGGTCGGTTCGCGCGAGGAGCTCGCCTCCGTTCGCCAAGCGGCGGTCCACGCACGTACCCGCGCGGCGATCCATCTGAAAATCGACACGGGCATGGGGCGCTTCGGTTTTTTCCCGCACGAAGCGATTGAGTTGTTGCGCAAGCCCGATTCCCTGGAAAACGAGCATCTTCACCTGGAAGGACTCTATACACATTTTTCGGCCGCCGACGAACCGCGCGAGGCCGACTACACGCGCCTGCAGTTCGCGCGCTTTAACGAGGTCGAGCGCGCCGCGCGAGCGGCGGGTTTTCGCGACCTGATCTACCACTGCGGCGCGAGCGCGGCGCTGCTGCGCTATCCCGAGATGGCGTGCGGTGGCGTGCGTGTGGGGATCGCGCTGCACGGTCTTTCGCCGTCGGAGGAATACCCCCTGCCGCCCGGCATGGAGCTTTCGTTCGCGCTCAAAACAAACGTCCTGTCCGTGCGGACGCTCGAGGCCGGTTCGAGCATCGGTTACGGACGCAAAACAGTAGCCCACGCAGGGCAGCGCGTCGCCGTGCTGCCCGTTGGCTACAGCGACGGCATATCACGCGCGCTCTCGGGCAAGATCCATGCGCTGATCCGCGGGCAACGTGCGCCGTTCGTGGGCAACATCTGCATGAACGCCGCGATGGTGGACGTTTCGCAGATCGAAGGCGTGGTGCGAGGCGACGAGGCCGTCCTGATCGGCGAACAGGGAAACGCGCGTATTGCACCCGAAGAATGGGCCCGAGCGCTCGGCACGGTCGTCCACGAAATCCCCACGATGATCTCCTATCGCGTTCCGCGCGTGGAGGTAACAAAGATGGCAAACGAAAGGAACGGCGAGAAAAAAAGAAAGAGCTTGGAGGAACTTTTCGAAGGATATGAAGGAGATTACAAACCTGAAGAAGAAGATTGGGGCCCTCCTGTAGGGCGCGAAGTCTTCTAAAAAAAATCCAAGGGGCAGCGCCCTTTGGAGAGGAGGGTTAAAAATGCCGGTTATCACGATGGAATCCAGTAAGTTGAATAAAGATCAAAAAGCGAAATTGGTTGAAGAATTTACGAAAAGTGCCGCGAGGATCATGAATATGCCGCCGGAAACATTTACGGTCTATTTGAAGGAAAATGAATTGGATAACATCGGATTTGGCGGAAAACTGCTTTCGGATATGCCCAAAAAATAACTCTAAAAAAGGGGTCGAGGGGGCGCTGCCCCCTCGATTTTTTGCCCTATTTTTTATCTTGTTTTTTGATTTTGTCGCCGCTACGGACTGTGCCGCCTCGCAGCACGCGGCAGAAGACGCCTTTTTGCGGCATGATGCAGTCGCCGGTCTTGTAGTAGATATCGCACCGCGAGTGACAGACTTTGCCGAGCTGCGAGACTTCGAGCAATGCCTCGCCCGCTTCGAGCCGGTCGCCGACGACGAGCGCCGAAAGGTCGAGCCCGCTTGTGGTGAGATTTTCGCCGAAGCTGCCCGGCACGAGGTCGGGCAGCTTGTCTTTCATCGAATCGATGTCCTCCTGCGCGATCAGGCTCACCTGCCGGTGGGCCATCTCGGCCGACTTCATGCCGGCATGGGCGTCGCCCTCGAGGCCGAATTCTTCGATCAGGCGCGCTTGCCCCACGTCGCACTTCGCCGTGCGTTTATTCTCGGACGTGCAGACGGCGACGATCTGTCCGGCGCGCCCGGACGGTTCAGTCGGCGGCAAGGGAGTCCGCCTCGAACTCTTCTTCTTCGGACATGCAGCTCTCGCAGCAGCCGGAGCACGTTTCGAAATGGATGGCGCCGTCCGCGGGCGCGGCTTTGCCCGTGCGTTTGCGGTAATCGGCGATGGCAGCCTGAATGCCCTCTTTGGCGAGCAGCGAGCAGTGCAGCTTCTCGGGGGGCAGTCCGCCGAGCGCTTCGGCCACGTCCTGATTGGTGACGGTGAGCGCCTCGTCGAGCGTCTTGCCCTTGACCATCTCCGTGACCATCGAGCTCGTGGCGATGGCTGCCGCGCAGCCGAACGTCTGGAACTTGATGTCCGTGATCCGCTCGTCGTCGTCGACTTTGAGGAAGATCTTCATCACGTCGCCGCAGCGGGGGTTTCCCACCTCGCCGACGCCGTTGGCGTCTTCGATCACGCCCGAGTTGCGCGGGTGCATGAAGTAGTCGATCACTTTTTCCGTGTACATGCCTTCACCTCCTATTGATTACGCCCGAAGGGGGACATTTCGCGCAGCGTCTTGACGATCGGCGGCAATGCCTCGAGGACGTAGTCGATGTCCTCTTCCGTCGTGTCCTTGCCCAGCGACAGGCGCAGCGAGCCGTGGGCGGTGGCGTGGTCGAGCCCCATGGCGAGCAGCACGTAGCTGGGCTCGAGGC
Organism: Synergistaceae bacterium; assembly: GCA_031547985.1. Lineage (GTDB taxonomy): Bacteria > Synergistota > Synergistia > Synergistales > Synergistaceae > JAVBRL01. Next base: position 5,234 of record JAVBRL010000136.1, on the reverse strand, counting down.
TGCCCGACGTGCAGGCCGATCCGCTCGATGCCCCGATGCCCATGAAATCGAGCCGCAGCAGCATCGATTCGCCCTCGATATATCGAATGCACACGCTCGCGAGGAAAGGCAACCGCTGTGTGCGGTGCCCGGTGACGATCGTGTCGGGGATGCTGCTCGTGATACCGTCGAGCAATTTGTCGCGCAGTGCCGCTTCTTTCGCGGCATGCCCGTGGGCCAGGCGGTCGGCCGCCAGTTTTGCGGCCACGCCGAAGCCGATGAAGCTCGGAGTCGCCTCCGTGCCGCTGCGAAGCCCGCGCTCCTGGCCGCCGCCGTGGATGACCGGGACGAGCTTGACGCCTTTGCGGACGTAGAGCGCGCCGATCCCCTTGGGGCCGTACATCTTGTGCGCCGCCATCGTCAGCAGGTCGACCGGCAGGTGTTTCACGTCGATCGGGACGTGTCCCGCCGCCTGCACTGCGTCGGTGTGAAACAGCGCGCCTCGGCTGCGGCAGATCTGCCCCAATGCCGCGACGTCCTGGATTGTGCCGACTTCGTTGTTCGCGAACATGATCGACACGACGGTCGTGTCGGGGCGCATCGCTTTCTCGAGCGACTCGGGCAGCACGCGCCCTGTTTCGTCGACCGGCAGGATCGTCGTCTCGTAGCCGTTTTTGCCGAGCCAGCGGACGGTGTCCAAGATCGCGTGATGTTCGATCGCCGACGTGATGATGTGTCGTCCTTTGTCGCGCAGGGCCCACGCCGCCCCTTTGATCGCCAGGTTGTCCGCCTCGCTGCCGCCACCCGTGAAGATCATCTCGGACGGCGCGGCTCCGATCAGTGCGGCGACGTTTTCCCGCGCTTCGTTAATGGAGGCACGCACCTCGCGCCCCCACGAGTGGACGCTGTTGGGGTTGCCGAATTTCTCGCTGAAAAACGGGAGCATCGCCTCGAGCACGCGCCGGTCGACCGGAGTCGTCGCGGAGTGGTCCAGATAAACCTTCCGCATTTTTTTATCTGCCAAGGGTCCCTCACCTCCTGCGTTCGTTTGGTGGAAAAGCGAACGCTCGCATAATGATTTTGCCTGTGGTACGTATTGTACATCTTCCGCCGTTTTACGGAATGCCCGAATGGCGTTTTCCGCGATGGCCCGCGCGGGCCTCCTGTCTACAATGGCGTCACTGATCGCGAACGATCAAGCGAAAGGAGCGATATGAATGATGAAAAAATCGGTTATTGCGATGTTGGTATTGGGTTTGGTGGTGTTCGGCACGGGCGCGACGCTTTTGGCGTGGGGCGGCCCCGAGGGCGGTTACGGTTATGGTTGTCCCGGTGGTGGCCCAGGCGGCGGGCCCGCCGGCGGGCAGGGGTGGCATCACGGCAAGGGTGGCCAGGGGCGTGATTTGAGCGCGTTTCCGGCGGAGATCCGCACGAAGATGGAGAGCCTGCGCGAGACGAACCGCGAACTACGTGACGTCCTGAGCGCCGAGAAACCGAACCAAGCCCAGGCACGTATCCTCTTCGAAAAGAGCCAGTCGTTGCGGCAGGAGATCGCGCGTTGGCGTTTCGACCAGCGCTTGGCGGGGAACGTGCCGGGTAAATCGGATAAACCGGACAAACAGTTCGGACAGGGACAAGCCGGCAAGGGAATGAGAGGGCAAGGAGGCCCGGGGTTCCAGCAGGGTCCGGCTGGGAGAGATTGGAGCTCCCTCCCCACCGAGATCCGCGCGAAGATGGAGAACTTGCGGGAAACGAATCAGGAGCTGCGCACGGTCATGACGGCGGAGAAACCCGACGCGGCGAAGGCCCGGGCCCTCTACGAGAAGAGCGAGAAATTGAGGCAGGAGATTGGACGTTGGCACTTCGAGCAGCGCCTCGAGGCGAAAACGACGACTAGCGGCAAATAAATAACCACCTAGCTTAAGTTCTACTTCCACAACCTCACCTCCCGTAACAACGGCGGCGGCCCGCCCCTCATCAAGAGGACGTGTGCCGTCGCCGTTTGGTTTTCTCGTTTTTATTCCCGTAAAAAATCAAGGAATCTTGTGAAGAAATCGATTCTATTTCTCGCGAACAATTGATATCCCTGAATTTGCTTGAAAACAACGCATTGTGGTTTGATTTGACTTAAAGAAATGATAAAATAAACAAAGTATGCTCTCGCGCATATGGGGCACATTAGTTTTCGCGGGTATTTGAAGATCGAGTTCGTCCGTCCGTTTGATAACACACACACGAAAGGGGAGGGTTCGCATGAAAAAAAACTTTTCGCGTTGGGGGTTGTTGCTGTTTTTGATCTTGGGGATGGTGTTCGTGGTGGCGACAAGTGCACAGGCAGTACCCTTGACCGTGATCGAAGATGTGACTGTGACTGCGGGGGGGACGAACCTTATTGCGTTCAATGCAAATACGGCGAACTACTCCAGCTCCGTGGGCAGCTCAGTGGCTGGGGTGCTTGTTTCGGTACGCATATCTGCAGGTGCGCAAGAAGTAAAAATAGATGGTGTGTCGGGTGCGACAAGAACAGTTGCCTTGGGACCCTCTGGGACTTCGACGACAATAACGATTGGCGCTTACACTTTAGCAGGTGACTCGACCCCTGTCGAGACCGTCACCGTCGTCATTACCCGCGGCGGTGGCGGCGGCGGTGGCGATCCCGACGTGCCGGTTTCGGGGTTTTCCGTCTCTCCCAAGACGATGGCGCTCGACCTGAAGGGCACGAAAGAGGGCAAGGTCACTGGTACGATCACGCCCCAGGTGGCGACGAACAAGAACGTTTTGTGGAAAGTAGCCCCGGCGGGCATCGTGACACTTGCCCACACGAGCAGCGAATCGGGCACTCCGGTCGGCGTGACGGCACTGGCGGTGGGCACGGCGACGATCACGGGCACCACAGGGGATGGCAACCACTCCGACACATGCGTCGTCACGGTGACGGACAACGGCTCGGGACCGACCCCGACGCCGCCGGGACCGACGAGCATCAAGCAAGTCGAGTTCTACGACCCGATCGCGGATAAGACGTATCCTGCGACGGTGTCGATCGAGACATGGTGGACAGTCCCCCCCCTCCCCGCCGGGACTGACATCTCGAGGCTCATCGTCGTTGTGATCGATAGTGACGGAACGGCATATCGCAGCGACGAAACGTCATTCGTCTCCGGCGTCGTCCAGAACGTTCCCATCAAGAACCCGAGCGGCGAAGACGCGGGGAAAATACTGGCCGGCGTCAGGCTGTCGGGCACCGTGGTGCTCACGGCGCCGACGATCAAGGAGCGCCAGGCGGTCAACAATTTGCTGGGGATATTGGGCATCAGCATGGGCGAATCCGTCGCCGTGAAAGACGGCGATCTGTACATCAACGGCCTGTCGCCGACGCAACAGATCATCTTCGAGGCCTGGGTGACAGCAGCGAATGCCGCCCGCATCGCGGGGTATGTGGGAGTCGACGGGGAGGGCACGACCATCCCGGCCGCTCCGGTCGTGCTGTGGAGTAGCGCGCAGTTCAAGATCGCATGGGCGGCCGACGGCTCGAGCATGGTCAAGCCCCAGGACCTGAAGGGCGTGCTCGACGAGTTCGCGCTGTACAAACTCTTCGACGCGGACAGCCAGCTCGACCTGTTCGCGGTGCTCAAGCCGTATCTCGACAGCGGCGTGATCTCCTACAACAACGGTACCATGACGGTGAACGTCGTCTTCGCGGTCATCGACGGCCCGGCGCCGGACATCGAGGGGATCGAACGCCCGGGCGCGAACGCGGACTCCGGCGTGTACTACGACGCCGAGAACAAAATCCTGCTCATTTTCGACGGCGTGGCGGACGGCAAAATCTTCGACCCGATCGTATTGATGCGCAAGACGCCGGCGTCGACGCTTCAGATCCGCCCCACGAGCGTGACGGTGAACGTGAACGGCGTGGCGGACGTGACGGTGACGGGCGGCTCGGTCACCTGGACCGTGGCCGACGGCAAGATCGCGAAGATCGAGCCGACGAACACGATGGGCCTCTACAAAGTCACCGGCCTCGCGGCGGGCGCCACGACGATGACGGCCACGCTCGACGGCGACCCCACCGTGAAGGCCGTGCTGACGGTGAAGGTCAACAGTGGCGGCGGCTCGAGCAGCTCGTGCAACGCGGCGGCGGGCGCGATAGGCCTGGGCCTGCTGGCGCTGGCGGGTGTGGTGGGTATCCGGAAACGGACATAATTAAACGGTTTGTGTGGTAAGGGACGCCGCCTTCGGCGTCCCATTTTTCACTGTCATTGCGAGGAGGCGTAGCCTACGTGGCAATCTTTGTTTGTGTCGGTAACGGCGAAAAAAAAAGATTGCCACGTCGGGCGGCATGACGCCCTCCTCGCAATGACAGGGCATGAGGAGCGAGGGGAAACAACTGGCTGAGAGGCGACAAAAAACGTTTTTCATTTGCTTTGGTTGCGTTTCGCGCTCCTCGCGCGCAGTTTACCTTTATAGGACGTCCATAAAAAGCACCACCCGCGCTCTATTCCATCCGTATCCGCGCGCGCAGATGACCCGTTGCAACAGCCGAAGATTCACCCGTAACAAACGCACCAAAACGCTCCAAAACACAAAAAAATAGCAACACCCCCCAACAAGCAACCGAGGCCGTGTCCGCGCCGCACATGAGCAAGCCATGCGTGGTGCGGAGGCCTCGGTCGTTTTGTGCTATAATCGCCCTAGAAATGGATCGCCCCCGACGGTGGGGCGACCCGAGGAACAAATTGCCTTCCGGCAATTTACTTGATCACTCGCAGCAACTTGAGGGCTAACTCAAGAAGCTGGAGGATCAAGGATAGCAGAGGAGCGAGGAAGACAACCCGGTTGAGGTGGCCTCGCTCCTCTTTTTTGTTGCCCGGCAGGCGGCTTTTGCCCGATGGCATCGCAACACCTCCCATCCGAGGGAAGACCTTTCACTCACCGGCCCCCTGCTGTGCCGGAAGTCCGTCCATCAGATTATAGCGCGCGCAAAGCGTTGCGACAGCTGGCTGTGAGGTGACAAAACGCGTTTTTGGTTCGCGTGAAAAACGTAAAAAATTTTTCCTCGAGGAAATTTCAAAATAGGGGTGACAGTTTTGCCCCGTTTCACACACATTACTTGTAAGAAATAATAGCGTTATTTACAACTCCCTCCGCGCAGGCAAAGAATAAGGAGAGCAAATCGAGAGGAGTAAAGACGCCTGAATGAATATTCATAAATGGACCCGACTAACCCCGCAACAGAGAGAGGAAATTTATCG
>JAVBRL010000200.1:0-2580 GCA_031547985.1 Synergistaceae bacterium | reverse complement strand
CAGCTTTTAAAACTTTTTGTCGAATTTTTCCTAGTGCCGCAAACCCAGCCTCTTGATCAGGTCCTGATAACGTCCGAAGCTCCTATCCTTCAGGTAATGAAGCAGCTTACGCCGCTTGCTCACCATGATCAAAAGCCCACGGCGAGAGTGGAAGTCCTTCTTGTGGATCTTCATATGTTCCGTCAACTGCCGAATACGCGTCGTCAGAATGGCGACCTGGACTTCCGGCGAACCCGTATCCGCCCCGTGCATCTTGTACTCGTCGATAACCTGTTGCTTGAGTTCCTTGTCGATCATGATCTTCTGTTCACTCCTACGAAAAATGTCCTCAAACTCAGGCGTGCGCCGATCGAACGCGACGTCCGTGTAAGAGGCAGGCCCCCTTTTTTCGGATGGCAGCCAAATCATAGCAGAAAAGCGCTCGCTTCTGCAAGTGCGCGAGAATAAATCCCTTCCTATTCGGCCTGTTCGCCTATCGGACACAAACACAAGAAATTGCGATTTCACAAAGCGAAAAACCTTCACGACATCCCGCATCGACATCGATTTTAATCCCAAAATGCGCCTTTTCGCAATGTTGACATTCAAAGGGCGGCTGGCTATATTTGTTAACGAAATTTGTCCGATTTTCGAGGAGGTCCGAATCGTTATCATGGAAAAAGGCGCGTTCATCTACGAAGGCAAAGCGAAAAAAATATTCGCGACCGACAACCCGAACACAATCGTCATCGAGTACAAAGACCACTTTACGGCGTTCAACGGCGAAAAAAAGGCCACTATCAGCGGTAAGGGACGACTCAACAACCTGATCTCCTCGCACCTGTTCGAGTTCCTCAAGGCAAAGGGGATCCCGCTTCATTTCGAAAAACGCCTCGACGAGACGCACCAGCTCGCCAAACGCGTGAAGATCCTCCCGCTCGAAGTCGTCGTGCGCAACATCACGACGGGATCGATCTGCAAACGCCTCGGCATCGAGGAGGGGCTCACGCTGCCCCACCCGCTGCTCGAGTTCTTCCTTAAAGACGACGCGCTCGGCGACCCGATCGTGACCGAAGACCACGCGCTGCTTTTCGGCTGGGCGAACGAGGAAGATCTCAAAAAAATCAAAGAGATCACGCTCAAGGTCAACGAACTCCTGACGGAGTTCTTCAAATCCAAGGGCATCATCCTGGTCGACTTCAAGCTCGAGTTCGGCAAGGACGCGCAGGGCAACCTGCTCTTGGCCGATGAAATCTCCCCCGACACGTGCCGCTTCTGGGACAGCTCCACGAAAGACCGCCTGGACAAGGACCGTTTCCGCAAGGATCTGGGCAACGTGCTCGGCGCGTACGAAGAGATCTGGAAGCGGCTCGGCGAAAGATAACCCCTCATGGGAGGCGTATTCGGGGCATATGCCCCCAAAGGAAGACACGTCCTGGAAGACGTTTATCTGGGACTTTACGCGCTGCAGCATCGCGGCCAGGAGTCGGCCGGCGTCGCCTGGGTACAAGACGCGTCCCCGCGCGCCTCAATCGAGACACTTAAAGGGATCGGGCTTTTACACAACGCCATCAATCAAAAGGATCTGCTTGCGATCGAAGCCAATATCGGCATCGGACAGGTGCGCTACGCTTCGCAGGGAAGCTCCCAGATCCGCAACGCTCAGCCCATCGGCGCCCGGTACGCGCGCGGGCTCGTCGCCATCGCGCACGACGGCGCCTTCTCCAACGCCACCGACTTGTTCGACCGCCTGCAGTCGCGCGGAGCAATCTTCCAGACGCAGTGCGACACGGAGGCCATCCTGCACCTGATGGCGCAGCAGCCCGACAAAGAACCGCTCGACGCTCTCGTCTGCGCGCTCGCGCAACTGCGTGGGGGGTACAGTCTCGCAGTTCTCTTGGAAGGGCAGCTCGTCGCGGCACGCGACCCTTGGGGCTTTCGTCCACTCGTTTTGGGCCGCCGCGACGACGTCATCTACGTAGCGTCGGAGTCGTGCGCGCTCGACCTGGTGGGAGCGGATTTCCTCCGCGACGTCGAACCGGGCGAAGTGCTCGTGATCGACGATGCCGGCATCGAAAGCCTGCGCGTTCCCGTCAAGGCCGAACGCCTGTACCATTGCGCGTTCGAGTACATCTACACGGCCCGCCCCGACAGCATCATCACAGGCGTGTCCGTCTACCAGGCGCGCAAGAACCTAGGACGCCAACTCGCCCAACACCACGAGTGCCCGCAGGCCGATTTCGCGATCGGGATGCCCGACAGCGGAACGCTCGCAGCGCTCGGATATTCCGAGGAGTCGCAACTCCCGTTCGAGCTCGCCATGGTTCGCAACCGCTACGTGGGTCGCACGTTTATCCAGCCCACCGACCGCGTCCGCGATCTCGGCGTGCGCATCAAGCTCAACCCCAACGCGGCCGTGTTCGACGGCAAACGCGTCATCGTGGTCGACGACTCCATCGTGCGGGGAACCACGGCACGCCGTGCCGTCCGCATGATCCGCGACTGCAACACGGCAGCCGTGCACTTGCGTATCGCGTCTCCTCCCGTGCGGTACCCCTGCTGCTACGGCATCGACACGCCCTCGAGCGAGGAGCTCGCCGC
>JAVBRL010000230.1:0-6157 GCA_031547985.1 Synergistaceae bacterium | reverse complement strand
GTCGACAGCCGGGTGGTGCTGCGCGCTCACGACGACCGTATCCACGGCGATCGGCTTGTCGCCGTCGTATTCGATCGTCACCTGGCTTTTTCCATCCGGGCGCAGATAGGGCAGGCCGCCCTTACGGCGCACGTCGGAAAGACGACGCGTCAATTTGTGCGCCAGGCAGATGGGAAGCGGCATCAGTTCCTCGGTTTCGTCGCACGCGTAGCCGATCATCATCCCCTGATCGCCCGCGCCGATGGCGGAAATTTCGTCGTCGTTCATCTGAGACTCACGCGCCTCGCGCGCGCAGTCGACGCCGAGCGCGATATCGGGGGACTGCTCGTCGATCGACGTCCAGACGGCGCACGTGTCGCCGTCGAAACCGTACTTCGCCCGCGTGTAGCCGATGTCCTTCGCCACTTGACGCGCGATCTTCGGGATATCCACGTAACAGTTCGTCGTGATCTCCCCCGCCACGATAATGCACCCCGTGTTCACCATCGTCTCGCACGCCACACGTCCCATGGGATCTTCGGCCAAGATCGCGTCGAGCACCCCATCGGAGATCTGGTCGGCGAGTTTGTCAGGGTGTCCCTCCGTCACGGATTCGGACGAAATCAGATACCTTTCTTTGCTCAAAACCGCACACCTCCGTCGATTTGAAATTTCTTTGATTATAACGTAAAACGCTTTTAAGAGTACTCAATGGGGCGGCGCTGGAGCAGCAAAAGCCCCTCCGCCTCCCGAAAGCCCAGCTTCGTGAGAAACGGGACCATCTCGGAGGCGAACGTCACGACGACGGGAATCCCGCGAATCGCCGGGTGCGAAAGCGCGTATTCCAGAAGCTTCGAGCCGATTCCTTGCCCCTGGTGCTCCGGGTGTACAAGAATGTCCCACAGCGAAGCCCGAAATACAAAATCCGTCAACACTCTGGAAAACGCCACCAGCTTGCCGCCTGAACGCGCCGAGAAACAGAGGCTCGTTCCCGCGAGCATCCGTTCGATCTGTTCGAGCGAACGGCTTTTACCCCATCGCGTGTAGCGGAAAAGGTCCCGCAACTCCTCAGGGCTTACCGCGCGCAAGCTGTCGTAAAAGACATACTCGCCGGTCGCCACGTTCAAAAATCCTCCTCGTCGTCCGAGTCGGCCTCGTGCGAAAACCGCGCCTCCCCGTAGGAAACGGCCTCCTGGTCGTAGGACGAACCGATCTGCATGCCGCCCAGAATCTTGCGCAAGTCCTGCCCTCTCGCGTCGCCGCTGACAGCCAACTGCGACACCTGCCCCGCTCCGCACAGGGGGCAGACCCACGAAACACGCGCCACTCCATCCGCGTCGGGCGCGCCGGCGAGAACTTTCATCTCGTTGCAATTCTGACACTGAACGATCAGCATCTTCCGATCCTCCTATTTCCCATTTTTCCCCTGAATTTTCACGTAGACCCGCACCGGCCCCTCTGAATAAACGTCCTCCGCTGCATAAACGGAGACTTCCAGGCGTTGCGGTTTGTTCGCGATCTTATCGACCGCCTCGTAGAAATCGATCGTCGAGAGGTTGCCGACCGTGCCCAAAAGCGGGTCGGGCAATACCCCCTTCGCGATGGCCTTCTGGTTGATCTCCTTCAAGATACCGTACAAAACGTCGGAGGCATCCTCTTCCTTCAGGTTCGCCGGGGCGATCCCGCGGGTTAAAAGCTCCCCTTTTTGAAAAAGCTGCTTGCTGGGGAAAATTTTGATCTCACACGCCACCGGCTCGCCCGAAACGGCGTTCGCCAGCGCCGTGAGACGCAGCACCACACGCCCGGAAAGCGCGTTTAAGCGAGAGCGAACGCTGTTTAAGTTCTCCTCGCCGACGACAACCTTCACATCGGGGTCAGGCGTTTTCTTCCTCTGCTGCAACAGGACCTCGGCCAACTGCCGGATCCTCTGCAGTGCCGAATCGACTTGATCGGGAGTGACTTTCCCCGAAAGACTCGTCTGCGCGAGCAGCTCGCCGGAGAAGGCCAGGATATGCCCTTCGCGCATCTGCTGCAGGCCTTCTTTCAGCCTTTTCGACTCTGCGCGCAACGCCCCGACGGACTGTTGGAGCGAAGTGTATTCCTTACGGAGTGAGTTCAACTGGTCTTCGAGTTCAATGCGCCTTTTTTCGAGTTGCTGCGTCCGTTCGCCGGTTTCGACAAGCCGCGCCTGAGTCCTCGCGAGGTGGTCGGCCTCGCGCGCGAGCAACTCTTCGACCGATGCGACTTCCTGCTGTTTGTCCTCGAGTTCCTGCTGTTTTTTTTCGAGATCCTGCTGGTTGGTGAAGAGTGAGAGTTCCATGAGTTCCAGGTTCTGACGGCTCGTCTGGAGCTGTTTCGTGAGGTCCGTCACCTGTCCCTGAAGGTACTTCATGCCGAAGAGCGCCGCGCGTACCGTCTCCGAAGTACTCCCCAGTACGGCGAGCGTGGCGAGCGTGATCAACATTCCCGTCACGATGGTGGTCACGCGCGATGTGTAACGCGGCCGCAATCCGAAGAGGCTGATGCGCTTCTTGCCGAAACGCATGCCAATCTGATCGCCCACAACCGCGACAACCGCGCCCAGGGCGATCAGCATGAAGATAAGGTCCCAGCTCATTTCGGAAAGCAGGACACCCGACAAACTCATCCCTCCATACGTCGTTACTCGTTAAAATTACCACTAAAGAGAGGAAATATTAAGAGGGACATTTACTTAAAAAAAATTTCTTGGAACGTGGGTCCAGGGAGCAACGCTCCCTGGCGGGGTACGGGGCGGCGCCCCGGCCTTTATGTTTTCGCCCTTTTTTTCGCGTCCTTCACCGTGCGTCCGATCAGCCACGCCGCCGCAAGCGTCAGGATCGCCATGACGAGAAAGATCTGCGGCACGGAGAAGCGCAACGCCAAAAGCAGCGTCGTTCCCACGGCCGACAGGACCATGAAGAGCGAATCCGTCACGTTGATGCACGCGACGACGCGCGCCATCTTTTCGGGAGCCGTGCGCGTCTGTACGATCGCGTACAGCGGGACGATGTAGACACCCCCGGCAGCCGAGATTGCAAGGAGCGAGGCGAGCACGGGCCACGAACCCGGCGTTGCTAAAAACTCCCAAATGCCCACGACATGGTCCGGGTGGGGCGAGACGCGCTCACTGCACAGGAAAAGCAAAATGCTCGCAAACGACATCGCAGCCGCGGCCCCCGGAACATAGCGCGACGAGACCTCGCCTTTCAGCAGCTTATTGACGCCGAGCGATCCTAAGGCGACCCCCACGGAAAAAACTGCTAAAAAAAGCGTCGCCACTTGCTCGTCGGCCCCGACAACATATTTCGAATACGAGGGAAATTGTGCCAGAAACGTCGACCCCACGAACCAAAACCACGAGATCCCCAGAATCGACAAAAAGACGTCGCGGCGCTCGGTACCGTCTTTGATGATTCGCGCCGTCTGCAAAACGATGTTCGGGTCGATTTTCAAGTTTGGATCGACAGGAATCGTGGAGGGAATGAACCAGCTCGCAACGAGCCCCCAAACCGCGGCTCCCACAATCACGGAGCCCACGATCAGAATGCCGTGGTTACCCAGGACCAGCAAACCGCCGAAAATCGTCCCACCTAAAATCGCGAGGAACGTCCCCGCCTCGATCAGAGCGTTGCCCGCGATCAGCTCGTCCTCCGCGAGGTGCTGCGGCAGGATACTATACTTGAGCGGCCCGAAAAACGTCGACTGCGCGCCCATCAAAAAGAGGAGCAACATCAAAAGCGGAACACTCTTAAGGTAGAACGCCGCACTGGTAAACACCATCAAGATCAGCTCGACGCCCTTGATCACGCGAACCAAGCCGGAGCGCTCGTACTTGTCGGCAATCTGCCCCGCCGTCGCGGAAAAGAGAAAAAACGGCAGGATCAAAAACCCGGCCGCCGCCGTGACCAAAATGCGCGGATCGATCGCGAGCGCGTCACCCAGCTCGTACGTGATCAGGATGACGAGCGCGCTTTTGAAAAAGTTATCGTTGAAAGCCCCCAGAAACTGCGTGGCGAAGAGGGGGAAAAATTTTCGCGAGCGCATCAGGTCGATCTGTCGCATCCGCTTCCGAGACCCCCTTTATAAATCCACGTCCTGTACAGATTATAAAGCAAACCGCCCGAGCGATGACGCCCGGGCGGTTTGTGTGAGATAAATTTTTCAAGGCGCGGGCGCTGCCCGCACCCGGCAGGGAGCTCGCTCCCTGCACCCTGTTTCCAAAAATATTTTTACTTCTTGAAGACTTCCTTCGCCACTTCGCGGGAGATCTCCAGCCCCTTGTCGATATCCGCCAAAGGCACGTTGAGCGCCGGACGGAAGCGTACGGAGTGCGTGCCGCAGGGGAGGATGAGCATCTTGCGGGCATGGCACGCTTTGATGAACTTGTCGCGCAGGGTCGGGCAGCAGATGTCGTAGGCGCACATCAAGCCCTTGCCGCGCACGTTCCCCACGAAATCGGGGAATTCCTTCTCGATCTCCTTGAGCCCCTTGAAGAGCCGCGGGCCCGCTTCCTTGGCGACGTAGTCGAGGATCTTCTCGTCGCGATAGATTTCGAGGTAACGCGTCGAGCGCACCATGTCGACGGCCGTTCCGCCCCACGTGGAGTTGATGCGGCTGGAAACGGCGAAGCAGTTGTTCGCCACTTCGTCGATACGCGGCCCGGCGATGACGCCGCAAATCTGCGACTTTTTGCCGAATGCGAAGAGGTCGGGTTTGACCGGTGCGTGATGCTCCCACGCCCACATCTTGCCGGTGATCCCCATGCCGGACTGCACTTCGTCGAAAATAAGCAGCATCTCGCTCTCGTCGCAAATCTCGCGAAGCTTCTGGAAGAATTCGGTGCGGAAGTGGTTGTCGCCGCCTTCACCCTGAATCGTCTCGATGATGATCGCCGCGATGTCGTCGGGATTGTCCCAGATCGCATGCTTGATCTGCTTGATCGACTGCTCTTCGAGCCAGGCAATGATACCTTCGTTCTTCTCGAGCGGCCAGACGATCTTGGGATTCAAAACGCGCGGCCAGTCGGTGAACTTGGCGAAGCGCTGATGTTTGTTGGGGTCCGCCGTGTTCGTCACAGAGAGCGTGTAACCGCCGCGGCCGTGGAACGCCTCGTTGAAGTGCAGGATCTTCGTGCCCTTCTCGCCATGGTAGGCCTGCCCATGAGTCGCCTTGCCGGACTCGAGCAGTTTGTTGACCTTCCAGTCCATGGCGATCTTGAAGCTGTTTTCGACCGCGAGCGTGCCGTAGTCGACAAGGAAAAGGTGCTCATACCCCTTCGGGATCGCGACTTCGGCGAACGTCTTGACGAACTCGCCCATTTCGAGCGTGTAGATGTCGGAATTGGCGACTTTGTTGATCGCCGAGCGGAAGATCTTCTCTTTGAACTCGGGGTTGTCGAGCTTAGGGTGGTTCATTCCGAAGGGCGAGGAGGCGAAGAAAGTGTAAAAGTCGAGCCACTCTTCCCCGTTGACCAGGTTATAGATATGGCTGCCCTTGGATTTTTCCATATCGATAACGATATCGAACCCGTCTCTGAGCATTTTGCTTTCAATCGTGGGAAAAACATCTTTCGGCGCCACGGAAAACTTTACAGTCATCTCACACGACCTCCTTGTTTTTTGTACTAGGAGCTTCTTTTAGTTTCGCGCCCCTTCGTATAGCGCTTATTCTAAATGAGAGTTTGAACGATGGCAAGAGGGGAATTACAAGTCAGTCCACGTCGATTTTTCGAGAATCTCAAGGATTGCCAGCGAAGAATAAAACCTGCCCCGATTCATCCCAGGGCAACGAGAAGCGTACCAATTCCAGAGGTCGAAAGAGGCGAGCACCGACGGCCAAAACGGAAAAAGGCGACACTGAAGAGGACGACAAGAATAAACCAAACACTCATTCGAGTTTCTTTTTAGGAGATGACAATCCCAATTCGTCCGTTCACGCAAACTCGTCCGCCCATCCACAACACGCAGGTGGCGCTTGGCGAACTCTTCTTCCGTCAACTCCAAAAAACGCGCGATATGCGAGGTTTCCTCCGGCGTCACCCAGACGACGCCCGGCTCGCCGCGACAGCAACGCCCGCACTGAAGGCAGGAAAACCAGAGCCCCCCCGACCACCACGGTTCGGTGGTGCGGGAGGGCCCATCGTTCACCCCGGAGTGAT
>JAVBRL010000128.1:0-7623 GCA_031547985.1 Synergistaceae bacterium | reverse complement strand
TCGGCGAGTGTCTTTATCCATGTTTCGTTGAACGCGGGTTCCAGGTCGCCGATTGCGAAACGACGGCGAAACGCCATGTCGATGAGTGCGATGGAGCGGTCTGCCGTGTTCATCGTGCCGATGATGTAAAGGTTTTTGGGGACGAAGACCCTTTCGCCCTCGTATTGGGAGTAGCACAGCTCGATTGCTTCTTCCGGCGTTCGTTTCGTGTTTTCGACGAGGGTAAGCATCTCGCCAAAAATCTGCGCGGGGCTTCCGCGGTTGATCTCCTCGATGACCATGACGTAGAGAGAGTCCTCGTCTCTTTTTGCCGTTTCGATCATCTGCATCAAAGGGCCGTCGGCGAGGCCGAGCTTGCCGTCGCCAAGGGGCCGATATCCTCTTACGAAATCCTCATACGAGAGGTTGGGGTGAAACTGCACCGCGCGAATTTTGCTTTCGTCCTTTGCTCCGATTAGGGCGTACGCGAGTCTTTTTGCTAGCCACGTTTTCCCTGTTCCGGGTGGCCCTTGCAGGATCAGGTTTCTTTTGTCGCGCCAGCGGTCGAGGAGTTTTTCGAGCGTCTCACGCTCCGTGAAACATTTTTCGTCGAGAATCGATTGGATCGAGTAAGGGGGAGACGGTATTAGTTCTGGTTCGGAATCCCGTAAGCTTGTCTCTGCTTCGTCGCCAACTTCAGTTTCAGGGTCTTCTTCCGTTTCTGCCTCGGAGACCCCACCCGGTTTTTCGTAAGTACGTGCTTTAAGTGTCAATTCTGGAAAGGAATGCACAGGATAATCATTCTCTTTAAAGTGAAATTCCAATGAATTGATTAATTTTAAATAAAGAGAAGGTTTAAATGATTTCATATTGCTTGGAAAAGAGTTTGGCACGTTGAGGTAATATGTCATGTAGTCTCTGTTTTTTGCATCTAGTGGAATGAAATCCCATGGGCGAGCTAAGAATATACTGAAAGTCAATCCCCAATTTGTTCCGTATGTCTTTTTTGCGTAGTCAAACGATTTTAAGAATAAATTTATTGAATTTTCTGTTTTTTCTTTTGCAAAATAGATAGCATGCTCAAAAAAAATCCAGAGAGCATTGGTTTCTGAGCCTCCTCTGTTAGGTTCGTTCCAAAGAAAATATTGATGGCTGAATAAAGGCATTGTTTTGAAATTAACAGGAAGGGCCCATAAAATATCTAACGACTCAGATAATTCTGCAGCGAATGAGTATTTATATTTTGTGGCGAAATTGAAAATTTCAATAACTGAAAAAGGACAAATATCATTTAATAGGTGTAATTTTTTCAATGTGGGAAAAAAGTTCGTGTTGTCTTTCTTTGTGATATCTTTAATTTTATTGAGTAAATTTGATCTATTGCTGCTAAAATCAAGCAATTTATCGGCCAAAGCCTCATAGAAACGTGTCCAAGCAAATGGGTCGTCACTGGTTTTTCTGTCTCCAAATCGATCGCGCCAGAAAGGGTCGTTCCGAAAACGACTGATATCCTGAGGTTTGTCCTCGAATGTGAAAGCAAGTAGGCCTTCAACCATCCAGCGTGATCCCCCATCATGTTTCGTAGAATCAAATTCAACTTCCCACACGCCTTTTGGACTTGTGTAAAAATACCACTCTTTTGGGGGATCGAGGTGCTCCCATGTGACCTTGACGCTTCTGCCGTCGTTGTTGTTTTCCAGGATTGTGCCGCGTGCCAACAGGATCATCGTGGAAACTTTTTGTCCCTTGTTGTCGAAAGGGAGTCCGCTATCGCGCTGGTTGTTGATACCCTTAATAGCGATTTTGTCGCCGGGCTGCATGGAGTGGATCTTGTTTTCGTAAAGCCCCTCGTAGGAACTTTCCCAAATGCCTTCATCGATGCAGCGTTGGATTTGATCTTTAGGAGCACCCACGAACCAGCATACTTTTCTCTCTCTGGCTGAGGCCATACCTTACACCCCTTCCCAATTGAGGTTGAAGCGGTTTTAGCTGATAGGGCGTTGGGATTGATCAGTGCCGCAACGAATTCGTGTTCCTATGAGCGGCTCTTGTTTCGCTTCATCGCATGAACTCGTGCCAGAGGCCCAAACCCTTGGTTTTGGCGGATTCGTAGACGGCCGCGGCCGTGAGATTGTCCTGCACGGCCATGCCGGTGGTGTCGAAGATAGTGATCTCCTGTGCGTTCTCGCGGCCCGGTTTTTTGCCCAGCAGGATCTCGCCGATCTCCGCGTGGATGTCTTTGGGCGCGATGACGCCCTGCTCAATGGCGTTTCGCGTCTCGCCGCGCGAGGTGCACTGCGCGATGGAGTCGACCACGATCTTCGCGCCAGCGAAGAGCGCCGCGTCGAGCTCCTGCTTGCCCTCCATGTCCGCGCCGACGGCCACGATGTGCGTTCCCGGTCTGATCCAGCTTTTTTCAACGAAAGGCTTCGTGCCGGGTGTTGCCGTCACGACCGCGTCGGCCCCGCGAACGGCCTCCTCGGGCGTCGCGCAGGCGTGCACGGAAACGCCGAGCTCGCGCTCCATCTCTTCTTTATACGGCGGCAGAGCTTGCGCGTACGAGTCCCACACGAATACGTCCTTGATGGGCAGGACGCGGGAGAGTGCGCGGATCTGCATGCGCCCTTGCATGCCCGCGCCGATGATCGCGATGCAGCTCGACTCCGGCCGGGCGAGGTGCTTCGCGGAGATGCCGCCGGCGGCGCCGGTGCGGTAGCCGGTGATGAGGCTGCCGTCCATCACGCAGGTGAGCGCGCCCGTCGTGCCGTCGAAGAGCAGCACGGTGCTGAGGCTGTTGGGGATGCCGCGATCTTTCAGGTTGTCCCAAAAACCGGAGGCTCCCTTCATGGAGATGACGTCGTTGCTGCGACAGTATCCTCCCTTGAAGTCGATCTCGCCGTTGCGCTCCGGGAGCTCGATCGACATGATGGGAGGCTGCAGTACCTCCCCGCGGGCGAAGGCCCGGTAGGCGTCCTCGACCGCCGCGATCACCCGGTCCATATCGAGCAGGCTCGCAACCTCGCTACGGTTCAGCAAAAGCGTCTTCATCTCGTCCATCTTCCTTTAAACACCTCTTTGGGCTTGCGTTATATTGCCATTATAGCGTGATTGTTGTCGGTGGCGCCGTTGTGGCGTCTTCGTTCTTCGTGCCGGTCGTTCAAGGTTTTCAGGTTTTGGGCGGGGATTTGGGCGAAGCAGTCGAGCAGGTTTTCGTCGAACTGCTCGCTGCGCGCGGCTTTCATGATGCGAAGCGCGCTGGCGTGGTCGGTTTTGGGGCGGTATTCGCGATCCGTCGACAGGGCGGAATACGTGTCGGCGATCGCGATGATGCGCGATTCGATGGGAATATCATTCCCGTTCAGGGCAAAATAGCCCCGCCCGTCCATTCTTTCGTGGTGGTACAAGACCCAGTCGCTGATCTCCGAAAAACAGGTGTCGTCGAGCAGGCGCTTGCCCGTCGAGGGGTGCGTGCGGATCACTTCCCACTCCTGTGCGCTAAGAGGTCCTTTTTTGTTGAGGATGCCGTCTCGGACGCCGATCTTTCCGATGTCGTGCAGGAGCGCGGCGTCGAGCAGCTTGGGTTTGTTCAGCTTCTCCCGGCATTCTTCGGGCAGTGCCTCGTGGAAAAGCTCGACGATGTCGTAGACGTGCTGGGAATGGCCTTTTGTGTAGGGGTCTTTCATCTCGATGGTGTTGACGAGGGTTTTCATCACCTCCATCGTCTTGCCGCGCAGGCCGACGGCCATTTTGGTCTGCGCGTCGATCATGGCGGCGACGAAGAGGCCGCCGACAAAAAAGACGACGACGACGAAAAGAAAGATCGGTTCGACGTCCCTCAGATAGATATCGAAAGCGCCCACGAAATAGCCGACGATGAAAAAGATCATCGCGGCGAGCAGCATGTCCTGCAGCGACTTGCTGGTCTTGAGCGACTGATAGCTCTCCGCGCGAAGGTATTTGACGAGCTTGTAATATTTATAGGTGGCCCTTGTCATGATGATCGCGCCGAGAATCGTGCAGAGGAAGCAAATAACGCGCAGCAAAAAGAGCCCCCCTCCTTGGGAATTGTGGCTAATCGCCTAACCTTTATAAATTATATATTAAACGAAGCGGTGTGCGTGAATATTTCACCGGCCCTGATCGACCGGCGGGTCTTTTGGCGGGCGCGTGGGCCGGTTATAATGGTTATGCTAAGAAAATAAATATATGCTACTTGGAGGGTTGAAAATGAGATCGGCGACGGCGATTACCTATGAACTGGACGATATTCCGGCGGCAGTAGACGAACTTATCGATCAGATCCAGGGGAAGCTGATCCTCGGCAAAGAGAGCGTCGCGCTGCTTCACGCGCAACCGCACATGGCTACGGGGGAACTTTCCGGGCTTTTAAGCGAGCGGCTGGGCTTTCCCGTCATCGGGGGGACGACGGCGGGGGCGGCCACCTTGTCGAACGAGGGGCACCATGAGCTTGCGGCGATGCTCCATGTGCTGACGGCCGACGATTGCCTCTTCGCCACGGCGATCAGCGAATCGCTGGCGAACGACCCCCAGCGGCGCATCGTGGATGTATACCGTGATGCCCTGGAGAAACTGAAACAAAAAGACCCCTCTGCGAAGCCCGCGCTGGTGTTCTGTGTGGCATCGATCGTGCAGAGCTGTTCATCGGACGACGGGCTGGCGACGCTTTCCGAGGCGAGCGGCGGGCTGCCCGTCTTCGGATTCGTGGCGGCGGACGACTTCGAGTTTTGCGAGCAGCAGGTCTTTTTGGACGGAATGAGCGGCGGCGACCTCGTGGCGATCTTGCTGATCGCGGGAAACGTAAGGCCGATCTTCACGGTCAAAAACCTGGCCGGATCGCACGCCCTTTCGAAAAGGCGGGTGACGAAAGCACACGACAACGTTATCTGCGAGATCGACGGTCGCCCGGCCTACGAATATCTGAAGGATTTTCCGTTTATCGACGACGCGACGAAGGTATTGTGGAACTACCAGTTCTTCGTGGAGATGGCGGACGCCGCCGAGAGCGACGACGCCCTCGTCTCGCGGGCGCTCAACACATACGACAAGCAGACCGGGGAGATCTCCTGTTTCGCTAACGTGCCCGAGAACTCCCACATCAGCCTGCTCTTCTGCGACGATGCGGACGTGAAGGCCTCGTGCGGCATCGCGCTCGAGGAGATATCCGCCAAGATCACGCAAGCGGAAAAAGAGGACGCTTATCGCTACTCCACGGTCTTCATCGCGAGCTGCAGCCTGCGCAACATGTTCTTGGCGGACCAGAAAGACGCTGAAGGGAACTTGGTTCGCGAGCACCTGCCGTCGTCGCTCGCGGTCTCTGGGCTTTACGGTTTCGGGGAGATCGCGCCGACTTCGGTGCGCGGGGGTAAGGCGGTCAACCGCTTCCACAACGCGACGATGACGATCTGCGCGCTTTAAGAGGGGTGCCGCCACGGATAACGATCACGAGCTTCTTTCCCTGAAAAAAGCGCAGCAGGCGCTCGTGCGCAAGTACGATCGCCTCGCGCGGGAATACGAGAACCTGACGTATCTGTACAAGCAGGCGGTCGCGCTGCGGGTCTATAACGAGAAGGAAAAAGAGACCCAGATGCTGTACAACCAGATGCTGCGTGACAACTGCCCGGACGACATGTTCCTGCTCGATGCCGAGGCGCGGGTTCTGCTGTGCACGTCGCCGGCCCGCGCGCGTTTCGGCGACTGCGCGTGCGAGATCGGTGGAGAGGCGATTGCGCCGATCCTGCGGTTGGAGTTCGGCGAGGTATTCGCCTCGCGCATGGAAGAGGCTTTCGAGAAAGTCAAGGCGACGAAAAGCGTTTTGTCGTTCGACGCACAGGTCACGGGGCACGTGGGGGAGAGCCTTTCGTTTTCGATCAGTGTGGCCCCGGCACTGGACGCGGAAGGCGAGCTCGCGGGGATGGTCGTGCTGCTTCACGACACGAGCGAACTTGCCGCCGCCAAAGTCCAGGCGGAGGCCGCTACGCGGGCGAAGAGCGCCTTTTTGGCGAACATGAGCCACGAGATCCGCACGCCCCTAAACGCGATCATCGGCATGACGAAGATCGGCATGTCCACGAATGTGCCCGAAAGGGCGCAATACTGCCTCGGAAAGATCGACGGCGCGTCGCGGCAGCTGCTCGGCATCATCAACGACGTGCTGGACCTCTCGAAGATCGAGGCGAACAAATTGGAACTCGCCGAAGTCGTCTACGACCTGCCACGGATGGTTGACACGCTCGCGGGCGTCATGCTGGTGAAGGCCGAGGAGAAAGGCATTTCCCTGAACGTTGCGATGGACGAGCGCTTGCCGCGCTACGTTTTGGGCGACGAGACGCGCCTGTCGCAAGTGATCATGAACCTGCTTTCCAACGCGATCAAATTCACGGGCCCCGGCGGAAGCGTGGTGCTCGACATGAGTTCGCAGGACGAAGCCGACGGGACGCACTGCCGGCTTGCCGCCTCGGTCACCGACACGGGGATCGGCATCGCGCCCGAACAACGGGAAAAACTTTTCGTCCCCTTCGAGCAGGCCGATGGCAGTATCGCGCGAAAATATGGCGGCACGGGGCTGGGGCTCGCCATCAGCAAACAGATCGTGGAGCTGATGAATGGATCGATCGGCGTTGAAGAGGGGGCCGGGGGCGTGGGGTCGCGATTTTTCTTCACGGTTCGTGTCGAGCGCGCGCTCCAGCCGCCGGCGTTTGCCGAAGACACGCTTGCGGAGCGCCTGCCCGATGATGTCTACGCGGGGCGCACGATGATGCTCGTGGAGGATATGGAGATCAATCGCGAGATCGTCGCCGCGCTGCTCGAAGGGACGGGAATCGGAATCGTGCCGGAGGAAAACGGTCTCCGGGCCGTCGAAGCTTTCGCGGCCGCGCCGGGGAAATACGACCTCATCCTGATGGACCTGCAGATGCCTGTGATGGACGGTCTGGAGGCCACACGCCGGATCCGCGCGATCGACGTTCCATACGCGGCACAGGTGCCGATCGTCGCCATGACGGCGAACGCTTTCGCCGAGGATGTCGCCGCGTGCAAAGCCGCGGGAATGAACGATCACATCGGAAAACCGGTCGACGTGGACGTTCTGCTGGGAAAACTGTCGAAATACCTGCTTTAGCTGCTCTAACGAAAATTAACGGTGGTTGATCACGGGAAAGGAGAGAATGGCGCTTTCCCGGCCGCTTTCGTAGTGGGCGCGCATCGCCCGGCCCGCTTCGTCGGTGTCGCCCCCCCGGATGGCCTCCAGGATGCGGCGATGTTCGCCCGCCATTCTTTTTGTAAAGACCGGTTTGTCGTACATGAGGTTGCGCAGGGAACGAACCTCATCCCAGATGCCGTAGAGGCGAGCGGTGAGAAGTTTGTTGTGGTAGCCCGCGTAGAGTTTTCGATGAAACCGGTCGTTCGTTTCGGCGATCCCCGCTGTGTTGTTTTCGCGGACGCACTGTTCGAATGCGTCGTTGATCCGCCCCAGGTCGGGGAAATCGACGAGGAAGGGCATGGCCGCGAGCTCCCGCACCAAGTGGACCTCGAGCGCCTGGTGGATTTCGAAAACCTGCAGGTATTCGTGCAGCGTCAGGCTTCTCACGGCGTAGCCGACTTTGGGGGCATAGACGGCGAGCCCCT
>JAVBRL010000030.1:0-6287 GCA_031547985.1 Synergistaceae bacterium | reverse complement strand
CGCGGAATCGGACAGCTCGTCCAGCGGGCGCACGGACAAAAACGGATAGCGAAGCCGAAAATGCCGCGCGACCGCTTCGTGCAGCGCGAGCCCCATCGATTCGGGGGTAAAGACGGGGTTCGCTTTCCAGAGTTCCGGGTCGAGCAGGCGCTCGCGCGAAACGGCGAGCGTCCCCGCGCCTTGCGCCGCCGCTTCGTGCAACCAGCAGGCGAGGCTTGGCACCGGGTGCTCGGGGACTTTCAGACAGCGCGCGAAACGCCGGCGCAGCGCCTCTTCTCCGATACGTCCGGCAAGCTCCCGGTACTCCCAGGCGACGAACGTCCGACCCGAGATAAAGGCCGAATAGAAATCCTGAAGCGTCGGGAACGCGGCGTCGTGCCACACGTCCCACGCCGGCTCGGTTCGTTCGACCAGAACGCCCCGAAAACCGCATCGCCGGGCGGCCATCAGGTCGTAGAGGTAATCCCCGACGTAAACGCACTCACTCGGGGACACCCCGAGGCGCGAGACGACCTCGTGGAAAACGCGCGGATCCGGCTTGACGTACGGGCAGTCGTTGCGCCCCAGCACGATCTCGGGTAAACGCAGATCTCCCATGCGGCTCGCCGCGAGGCGAATCGATTCGGCGCTGTTGCGCGAAATAACCGCCGTCGCGATCCGCCGCTCGCGCAGCTCGCCAAGAATTTCGCGGGCACCCGCAATCGACGTGCACGACGACGCGCCTTGCGTCTCAATCTCGTCCAGCTCGCGCATGAGTTCATCGCGCAAAGGAGGCGGCAGCTTCGCTCCCTCTTCGAGGAGCATGACCCGCTTGCCGCCGAAATATTTCTCTCGGATGGAAGTGAAGTCGAGACGGGTTTGCGCGATCACCCCATCCCAGTCGAACAGAACGGCCTGCGCGTCGGCAGGGCGCCAAAACGGCTTCGCAAACGACATGACAAACCGCCTCCAAAAAAAATCCCCGCAATGCCGTGCACGGAAGGCCTTGACCCGCTCCTATCAAGGAGGGAAATTCCCCGAACCTTAGCTTGGACTACCTACAGTAAAGAGGCGGTCACTGCCGGAACGGAGCGAATCTCCATGGGTATCAGTGTTGGCTCAAGGCACTTCACGGACTGCACGCACACCGCAGGGTCTATAACCTGTGTCGATTATAGGATATCGCTCGTTTTTTTTCCACCCCCGCCGAAAGAGAACCCTTCCAGTTCGTCTCGACAAGGAGCATAAATGATGCTTAAATCAAATCAGACTTACTTTGAGGATTCAGTTTAATATCAACGACGCCAAGTCGAGAATCGGGGGACTCGGAATGAGACTGCTTATAGTAGAAGACAGCAAGGATATGGCCCTGTCGCTGATGGAGAATTTTCAAGCGGTCGGCTTTCTGGCCGATATCACCTACGACGGGGAGTCCGCCCTTCGCCTGCTCTCGAAAGAACAATACGCCTGCATCATCCTCGACGTGATACTCCCGGGAATCGACGGCTACGAAACGATCGAGCTGATTCGAAAGAGCGGCAACCGGACCCCCGTCATTCTGATGACGGGGCTCAACTCCGTCGAAGATCGCGTCAAAGGCTTTCAATACGGTGCGGACGACTACATCGCCAAACCGTTCGATTTCGGCGAACTCCAGATACGGGTCGACGTTCTGATCCGTCGCGCGACGCAGGCACAGCAAAAACTGCTGCGAAGCGACGCGATGACCTTAAACGCCCTGTCGTACGAATGTCGCGTCAACGACGAAATGATCCCACTCCGCCGTCGCGAATTCGACATTCTCGAGCTCCTGATGAATCACAAGAACGAGGTCCTCTCCCGCGACAAGATCATCGAGTGCGTCTGGAAAAAAGGGTACGCAGGATCGAGCAACGTCGTCGACGTCCACATCAAGTATCTGCGAGACAAACTCAGGCCCTATAACCTCGACGAACGGATCGTCACCATTCGGGGCGTCGGTTACAAATTCGCCGGCCCCGTGCAAGCCGTCTGACGTCTAACCGTAAAGCGGGTGCGCGACACACAGTTCGAGCACCTGATGGCGGAGTTTTTCCAGTTTCGTCCCGTCCGACCGGTTCGCGATCGCTTCGTCGATCAAACGGGCCACCTCCCGCATATCCGACTCCACAAACCCACGAGTGGTCATCGCGGGCGTCCCCAACCGGATACCGCTCGTGACGGTCGGTTTTTCCGTTTCGAACGGAATCATGTTTTTGTTCGCCGTGATTCCGACGCGCCCCAGCAGGATTTGTGCATCCACGCCAGTGATCTGTTTCGAGCGCAGATCGACGAGGACCAAATGGTTGTCCGTGCCGCCGGATACGAGCCTAAAACCGCGCGAGAGCATTTCATCGGCGAGCGCGGAAGCGTTTTTCACGATCTGGTGCGCGTACGTCCGAAACGACGGGTCGAGCGCCTCCTTGAAGCAGACCGCCTTGGCCGCGATCGTATGCATGAACGGGCCTCCTTGTGTTCCGGGGAAGATCGTCTTGTCGATTCGCGCAGCGTACTGCGACTTGCAGAGGATGAAACCACCCCGCGGACCACGCATCGTCTTATGCGTCGTCGAAGTCACGAAATCACAGTAAGGGACGGGGTCAAGGTGGGCTTTGCCCGCAATCAGCCCCGCGATATGCGCCACATCGAACATCAGCATCGCGCCGACTTCGTCGGCGATTTCCTTAAAACGCGACGAGTCGATCGTTCGCGGGTACGCGCTCGCCCCGCAGACGATCATCTTGGGCTTGCACTCGCGCGCCAAACGACGCACCTCGTCGAAGTCGATGCATTCGGTCTTCGGGTCGACCCCGTACGACACGATCGTAAACAGCTTGCCCGAGAAATTGACGGACGAACCGTGAGTCAGGTGCCCTCCGTGGTTCAGATTCATCGCCAAAATCGTATCTCCGGGATTCAATACGGCGAAATAGACGCCCATGTTGGCCTGCGAACCGGAGTGCGGCTGCACGTTCGTATGCTCCGCGCCAAAAAGCACGCGAGCCCGGGCACGCGCGAGTTCCTCCACCTGATCGACGACTTCGCAACCGCCGTAATAACGCGCACCGGGGTACCCCTCGGCGTATTTATTGGTCATCACGCACCCTTGAGCCGCCATGACGGCTTTGGAGACGAAATTTTCGGAGGCAATGAGCTCGATCCCTTCCTCTTCGCGTTTCCGCTCCGCCTCGATCAGGTCCGCGACCTGGGAGTCCGTTTTTTGCAAACACTCATACTGATCGTCAAACATCTCAAACATCGCTTGAAAATTTCCTCCTTTAGAAACATGACGGTGCGATACGAACAGGTGCGATTTTACCTCAACGACGTTTACCAGAGCAACCCAAACGAGTTCAAGATGATAAAGGTCACGACACAACCGATAAAAAGCGCCCCCGCGAAGCGGTTCGCGCTTCTCACCGCATGCTCGAACTCCTCTTTCGTGAAGACGTGCCCGCACTTGGGACACACCTCCGAAAAAAAGATCCGTTTCTTGCAGGTTGGGCACTGAACTCTTCTCATCGAATCGAAGTCCTCCGTATCAAAACCATAAGCTTGAAATCAGTTTCAGCGCGGCGATGAACGCCACGGTCAGAATGACTTTCTTGAACGCCCCATGCGGCAGACGCTTGGCGATCCACACTCCCGCGATTTCACCGATCACGATCACGGGCATCGCCACAAGGTTGAGCTTTAACGTGTCGGCTGTGATCATGCCGTTTGCCGCGAAAAAGGGCACCTTGATCCAGTTGATGCTCATGGCCATCACGACGGCCGTCGCTAAAAAAGCATTGCGTCCCATGCGCGTGCCGAGCAGGTAGAGCGTCATCATGGGCGCGCCGGCGTTGGCGAGGGCCGAGATCGCACCCGTGGCAAAACCGTAGCCGTAAGCCGAACCAAGCCGGGGGCGCTCCCGATAGGGCTCGTCGACGCCGTGCGACTGAAGCTCTCGCTTACGCTCCGCGAAGAGGTACAGCATGATCGTCACGATCACCAACACACCGATGATCGGTTGGAAATGAACCTCTTTCACCCCCGAGACCAGAAGCGTCGCCAAGGCGACCCCCACGAAGCCCGCAACGATGAACGGCTTCACATGCCGCCACTGGACATACCGCCAGTAGATCGTCAGCGCCGCCAGATCGCCGAACATGAGCATCGGTAACATGACCCCCACCGACCCTCTAGGCGGAAGGATCATCGCGAAAAGCGGCACGGAGAGCACGTTGATCCCCGGGATACCCGACTTCGAAAGCCCGATCATGAACGAAACGAAGAAAAAGACACCCCACGAGATAAAACCGAAACCCCACTGCGAAAGGTCAAGCCAATCAAAGAAAGAGAACATCGCTGCGACCGCAAAAAGCGCTTTCGTGTCTTTTGAAGCGATTATTCGCCGTTCAAAACACGTTCGAGTGAATCGCCCCCGAGATCCGAGACGACAACCCGACTGACGACATCGCCTTTTCTGAGCGTGACCACCACGGGGAACATCCCTGAAACCCCCAGTTTTTCACTCAAGCGATGATTTTTATGGCCGTCGACGATCACCAGCGAGGCATCGTTCGAAGCGAGCTTCTCTTCAACCCCGTAAATCCATTTCGCCTGTGCCGCGTCCGCTCCGGAGAAAAAGAGCGCGCGCACTTCGTCCGGTTCGAAGAGGGCCTTCCTCAAGTGCAGGAGCTGCTCGATGTAGTGCGACGCGCTCACCGCGGCAATCGCGCCATCGGCAGCCGCCGTGACCACTTGGCGAAGCGGCTTGTCGCGGATGTCTCCCGCCGCGAAAACGCCCTCGACCGATGTTTCCATATACTCGTCCGTCTTGATCCACCCTCCCGCAGCCGTCGCGAACACCCCTTGAAAAGGTGCGTCGTTCGGGCTCTGCCCCACGAAGATGAAGACCCCCGCCACGGGGATACTCGACGTTTCGTCCGTACGCACGTTTCTCACCGCGACAGCGCTGACCATCTCGTCGCCTGCGATTTCCTCGACGACGCTGTCGTAAGCGATCGCGATCTTGGGGTTTGTCGTCACGCGGTCGATTACCGTGCGGTGCGCGCGAAAAGCGTTCCGGCGATGAATGATCGTGACTTTGGTCGCAAACGACGTGAGGTAAAGCGCCTCCTCGAGCGCCGCGTTGCCGCCCCCCACGACCGCGATCTCCTCACCCTCGAAAAAAGCTCCGTCGCAAACCGCGCAGTAACTCACGCCACGGCCGAGGAATTCGTCCTCCCCTTTACATCCCAATTTATTGAAACTGGCCCCCGAGGCCACAACCAGGGCCTCCGCCGCGATTTCGCCTTTTTTCGTGCGGACGATCTTGCTCCCGCCGCGCAAGTCGAGGCCCGAAACATCCGTGTCGCGAATCTCCGCGCCCAGGTCCGTCGCATGATCGCGAAACGTACGCCCGAGGTCGATACCGCCGATGCTGCGCGTGCCCGGCCAGTTTTCGATCGTTGCCGTGATGTTGACCTGTCCGCCGACAAGCCCTTTTTCGAGCACGAGCGTATCCAGCCCCGAGCGGCGCGCGTAGATCGCCGCCGCGAGCCCCGCGGGACCGCTGCCGATGATGACGAGTTCACGCGATTCCATGACAAATAGAACCCCCTTTTCGCAGGGAGCGTTGCTCCCTGCACCCTCTTTCAAAAATCAAACAAACTGTATTGGCGGCGGATGCCCGCGACCACGCAGACGCATTCGGTGACGTCGCCGGATGTCTCCGGGTCGCTTTCCGCCGCGTCGAAACGTTCCTTCCAGATTGCCGCATCACAAAAACGCTTGATCTCGGGATCGAAAAAATGGTAAACGGGGAGTCCCAACGAGACTCCACTGAGTGCCCCCACTTCGGAGGGGTCGCCCTGCGTCACGGTCTGCGCGTAAACTTCGCAAAGTTCGCAATCGGAAATTCCGACGACGACGATGCACTCTCCCGTGCCAAATCGCTCGGCGACCTTGCCGATATCCTCCTGAAGCTGCGGGGACATCATGCCCGAAACGCTTCAGCCAAACGATTCCGTAATCGAAAAACCGATCTCCGCCCCGCTATGCGCAAACGCGTCGCCCATGACTTCGGCCGTCACGCCGTCCTCGTCGCCAAGCAGGATCCACTTCTTTCCTTTCAGATCGTCCACGATGAATACGCACCTCCTTCATACAAAAGTGGCGACTCGATTATCCTCGATAACATTTTTTAGCACAACAGCGCGGATACACCTCCAATTTGCCTTCACTCAAAATTCCTTCGAGAAATTTCAAAAACTTGGTTGCGTTTTGCGACCTTTCCGCGCAGT
>JAVBRL010000238.1:0-6798 GCA_031547985.1 Synergistaceae bacterium | reverse complement strand
TTGCTGTTGATCAGAAAAAACATCCCCACCCCCATCACGACCACAAATCCCAGGGCGATCGGCAATGTCGTAAAGTCGTCGATTCCGGGATAACCACGCGCTCCCCGCGTGACGCTATCCCAATTTTCAATCACTAGGCGGATCGCTTCGCCCAACCCCAAAGAGGCGATCGCGTAGTAATCGCCGACAAGCTTGAGCGTCGGCAGGCCGATGAGATAGGCTAGGATCATGGCCGCCACGCCACCAGCAAGGATCGCCGGCAGCCAGTGCAGACCGTATTCCACGGTCAGGATCGCCGTCGTATAAGCCCCAATCGCCATATACCCCGCATGTCCGAGAGTGAAGATTCCCGTAAATCCCGTGAACAACGACACACCCATGGCCGCGATACAGTTGATCGCGAGGAGCGTGACAATTCCTACTTCGTAACCTGCCATCACTGACCCTACACTTTCTCGCCGACGGACTTCCCGAAAAGCCCCGACGGACGGACGATCAGCGTGACTATAAGAAGGCCGAAAACGATCAGGTCGCGAAACTGACTGGAGATAAAGCCGGCTGCGAGCATCTCGGCAAGCCCGAGGATCAGACTGCCCACGACGGCTCCCGGAAGCGACCCCAAACCTCCGATAACGGCGGCCACGAAGGCTTTCGTCGTGATCATTCCAAGCTGCGGATAGAGCGTGTAACGCACGGAGAGGAAGATTCCACCAACCCCCGCCAACAAACCGGCCACGAAGAATACGATTGAAATAAGCCGGTTGACGTTGACGCCCATCAGGTCGGCGGTCTTCAAGTTATAGGACGCAGCCCGGATGGCAAGTCCCCATTTCGTCTTCGACAGGAAAAGCTGCAACCCTGCCAAAAACACGAGCGCCGTAACGAGCGAGAGCAGGTCAAAGGCACTGATCGTTCCGATGCCCAAAACCTCCACGGGATTGGTGGGAATGACGGGCGGCAGCGCTCGGAAGCGTCCCCCGATCGTGACGACGAAAGCGTTCTCGATCACGATGCTCATCCCCATGGAGGCGATGAGCATGTAGAGCGTGACCGGCGTGCGCTCGCGAATCGGCTTGTAAGCCATACGTTCGACGAGCACGGCGCAAACCCCCGCACCCGCAAGCGCGACAAGCGACGCAATCCAGATGTTCGACCCTACCGCACGAAGTACGAAATAGCAAATGTACCCCCCGATGACCAAAAACCCGCCATGTGCGAAATTCGAAAAAAGCAGGATCGAATAGACCAGAGAGTAGCCAACTGCGATCAGCGCGTAGACCGAGCCGAGCGACAAGCCGTTGATGGTCTGCTGAATGAATGTTTCCACAAAAAGGCACCTCACCTTCAGGAAGGGCAAAAGCCGCGGGCAGTTTTCGGACCCCGCGGCTTTCGCCTTGCATGATTTTTTCGCGTTTCGTCCCTACTTGGGTTCGACCTTCTGGAAGAATTTCGCCTTGAGGTCGTCGCCGACGAGCAGGATAATTCCCGCTTTTTTGACCGGGTTATGGTCCTTCGGGTCGATGGTGAGGGTCGCGTGGTTGAGCTTGAGGTTTTTCGTGTTTTCCAGGGCTTTCGCGATCGCCGGCCCGTTGATGTTGTCCTTGCCGGCGCGCTTGAGAGCGTCGACGACCCAGTAGGTCGCGTCGTATGCCATAGTACCGTTGACGAACTCTTTGCAGTCGTCTTTGTAGACATCTTTGTAGCGCTTGAAGATCGGCGCCATGATCGGATCTTCAAGGTAGGTGTGGTTGACCCAGTAAGTTCCCTTCATCGCGTCGCCGGCGATCTCGTTCATGAACTCGCCATATCCGTCACCGCCGATAATCGTGATCTTAAGCCCCAGCTCGCTCGCCTGTTTGATAATGAGCGCCATGTCCTTGCCCATTCCGGGGAGAAACAGGACGTTCGCGCCGGAGTTCTTGATCTTCGTGAGCTGCGCGCGGAAGTCGACGTCGGTTTCGCGATAGCCTTCGTCGGCGACGATCTTACCGCCCAGAGCCTTGTAGTCTTTCGTGAAAAATTCGCGCAGGCCGTGCGCGTAGTCGGAACCTACATTATAAAGAATAGCCGCCTTATCCTTCTTGAGAGTGGTCATCGCCAGCTCCGCCCCGAGCGCTCCCTGATAGGGATCGGTGAAACAGATGCGGAAGGAATAAGGGCGAACCTTGCCCTTGTTGTCGACCGTCACGAGCGGGTTCGTGGAGACCGTCCCGATCTGGGGGACCTTCCCCTTGTCGACGATCGGTGCCGTCGCGATATTGATGCCACTCGAGTTCGCCCCGATGATCACGACAACCTTGTCACTTTCGATCATACGGCGAACCGCGTTGACCGCATCCTCGTTACGCGTCTTCGTGTCGTAGACCACGAGCTCGAGGGGACGCCCGAAGACTCCGCCCTTGGCGTTGATGTCGCCGACGACCATCTTCGCCATGTTGACTTCCGTCTGTCCGTACACTGCGTAATCGCCCGTAAGCGCCGCGAGATAGCCGATTTTGATCGGATCGGCGGCGAGCGCCACGCCCGCCGTCACAAGAAGGGAAAGGACCACAAGCACCGCAAGGATTTTTCTCATAAGGATGTGCACCTCCAGATGATTTTTTGAAAGTGGAGCCCTGGAACGAGTGTCGCCTTCTCTGCCCTGTATTGAAACTTATGTCGGCGCCTCACCTCCTATAGACACGATCCCCAAAACAAACGAGTGCGACTTAAAGGGTGCAGCGAATCGAGGATGTTGTGCAAGCGAAAAAAGGAACTTAAAACGTCTTTCATTATACTTGAAAAAAACGAAACGGGGCCACATGTGAAAAAAAAATCGAGCCGCCGGAGTTTAGCCGGGACTCGATTTTTTTGTTTTTATACCCTTTATGAGGAGATCTCCCCTTGCTCTAAGCTGCGACAGCGCGCTCGCGCGACTGCGCTTTCTTGCGAGCGTTCGGATCGAGAATCATCTTGCGAACACGGATCGTTTTCGGCGTCACCTCGACGAGTTCGTCGTTTGCGATCCACTCGAGAGCCGACTCCACGACGAGTTTTCGCGAGGCGTCGAGCACGACCGTGGCGTCTTTCGTCGCTGAACGATGGTTCGTGAGCTGTTTACGTTTCGCGGGATTGCACGGGATATCGTTCGTCCGCGACGATTCGCCGACAATCATGCCGCAATAGACGGGGTCCCCCGGTTCCACGAAAAGCGTTCCCCGCTCTTGAAGGTTCTCGAGCGCGTATGACGTCGCAATCCCCGAATCCATGCTCACCATTGAGCCACGACCGCGTGCGGGAATTTCGCCCGCCCACTCACCGTACCCGACGAAACGCGACGAGAGGATTCCCAGCCCGCGCGTATCCGTCAAAAACTCCCCCCGGTATCCGATCAACCCGCGGGTCGGAATGCGAAAGAGCAGGCGCAACGTCCCGGTGCCGGAGTTTTCCATGCTCTGCAGCTCCCCTTTGCGCACAGCAATCTTCTGGATGACCGTCCCCTGGAACTCCTCCGGCACGTCGATCACGAGTTCCTCGTGAGGCTCGAGGCGTTTACCGTCAGTGCTTTCCATCGTGATGACCTCGGGTCGCGAGACACAAAATTCGAGCTGTTCGCGGCGCATTTCCTCAATAAGGATCCCCAGGTGCAGTTCACCTCTGCCAGAAACCTTGATGCCGTCGGGCCGTCCCAAATCCTCGACGCGAAGAGCCGGATCGATGCGCGTCTCCCGTTCGAGCCGCGTCTTGATCTGGCGAAGCGTGACGGCCTGCCCTTCATCCCCGGCAAAAGGCCCCGTATTGACGAGAAAGAACATCGAAACGGTCGGCTCTTCGATCGCCAGCGGCGCCAGCGCGCTTCCTTCCAATTCCGGCGCGCTCACTGTATCTCCCAGCGAAAGTTGCTCGGGGCCGGAAAACCAGACGATATCGCCAGCATATGCCTCGTCGACCTCTTTGCGGTTCAATCCATCCGTGACGAAAAGGTGCGCGCACGACTGGATGTTTTGTTCGACAATCTCCCAGTCATGCTGGTCGTAACTCGTCCATCGCGTCTTCGTGACACGAACGGGGTCGTTTTTGCGCAATGTTCCCTGCAAAATTCGCCCGCAACCAATGCGCCCCAGGTAGTCGCTCCATGTCAACGTGCTTACCTGCATCAAAAAGGGCGCGTCCGCATCCGCCTTCGGCGGGGGGACGTATTCAACGATGGTCTTGAATAGGCTTTCCATCCCCTCGTGCGGCTCCGTTTCGAGGTTGCGGACAAACCACCCGCTCAGTCCCGAACCGTAAAGCACGGGAAAATCGCACTGCTCTTCCGTGCCCCCAAGCTCAATGAACAAATCGAACGTCTTATCCAGCGCAAGGGCGGGATCGGCGTTCGGTCTATCGACCTTGTTCACGATGACGATCGGTTTCAAACCCAATTTAAGGGAGCGCATGAGCACGTAACGCGTCTGCGGCATGGGACCTTCGACCGCGTCGACCAATAAAAGGACCGAGTCGACCATCGAAAGAACGCGCTCGACCTCGCCCGAGAAATCGGCATGCCCCGGGGTGTCGACGATGTTGATCGTGTACTCGTTCCAGCGAACGGTACAATGTTTGGCCTTGATCGTGATCCCGCGTTCGCGCTCGAGATCCCCCGCGTCCATGACGCGCTCCTCGATACGGGCGTTTTCGCGGAAAGTCTGCGCCCCTCGAAAAATCGAATCGATCAGCGTCGTCTTCCCGTGATCGAGATGGGCGATGATCGCAATGTTTCTTATGAAATTCGCATTATGCATTCTCTATCCCCTTTACTCGGTGCTCTGAAAAACCGAAAATGAAGTATAGCATAGATGCCTTGATTTATCTTCGGAGTTTATGTATATTGGCGTATATCTATACTAATTTAACAGCACGGATGCTGGTATCGCGAGGTGAGGTTCATGATGAACATTCAAAGCGTACTCCCGGCTAGCACCCTGGTCCACGAAGCGGTCCAACCGAACTATCTTTTGGACACGGAAAAAAAGCCCAAGGTTCCACCACCGTACCCCGCTCCTGAGCGCATCGAACTCGAGGGCAAGATTCACGTCGAGACACGACTCAATTACACCACAGTAAACAGCTGGCTCGGCGATTCCCCGGCGACGTTCACTTATTTCGCCGCCAATCGGACGTACGAACAGACGAAGCTTCTCTTTAAAAAGCAGGACACCATATCGCTGTCGGATCGCTATATCTGGAACGCCTAAGGAGTGTTTGGAAAGAGTGTCTATTTTTTATCAACCGCGTCACCTGAAGGGAAAAACGGAAAGCTACGCGAGGCGCCGCGTTTTAAAAGCGAAGAACGACGAAGAAGAGGATCTTTACGACGACGAAGACCTGAACGACGATTACGACGACGAGCCTGAGCGAAAAAATCGCGGCGGCTGTATGAAAGTCGTGATCGCATTGGTGGGGTTGCTGCTTATCTTGCTCATCGCAGGATATGTGCTGTTTGGCTATTTCGGCTTGAGCGAACATCCGGCGGTGAAAAATCGCCTCGGCGCATTCCTTGAAAAAGTGATCGGAGAAACCGAAGAGGAGCCCGCCTCGAGCGACCAAGCCCCTACGAGCCAACCGCCCCAGGAGAACAAAACAGATGCGGACATCGCCAACGAAATCATCGACCAGGCGCGCGAAAATCAAGCAAGCGCTTCGGCGGATATCGAAAACGTGTTCGACCCCTTCAATATGGGCGGCGCTTCAAAAGATCGAAGGCCAAAAACCCCTTAACGTACCTTTTCGCCCCTTCCCTCCATGCATTAAAATAAAAAGCGCCCGATTCCGGTTCTTCGGAAAAAGGCGCTTTTTCTGACTTTCTTTGAGACCCTTTAAGGAGAGCACGATGCCGTTCGATTTAAACGCGCTGCTCGAATACGCCCTGACAAAAAGGGCCAGCGACCTGCACCTGAGCTCCGGACAAACGCCTTTTTGGCGTGTGCTGGGGAAGCTCGAACGCGTTTCGGGCTTTCCCGAACTCGCGAGCGAGGATATCACCCGCGTGCTCGAGCTCATCCTCTCGAACGAAGAGCGTGAACTTTGGGCTGGGGGACGGGAGATCGACACCGGCGTCACGCTCACTCTTGCAAGCGGCGACGAACGCTTTCGAGTGAATTGTTTTTTAGAATCGGGCAAAGCAACCGCGGCTTTCAGGCATATCGCTTCAAAGGTTCCTTCTCTATCGGAGTTGCATCTTCCGGACATTCTCGCGAACATCGCCCATAAACCGCACGGCCTTTTTTTGATCTGCGGTCCATCAGGGCACGGCAAGAGCACGACGCTCGCCTCCATGATCCGAGAGATCAACGAAAACCGCAACGCGCACATCATCACGATCGAAGACCCGATCGAATTCGTGCATCGCTCGCAAAAATCCCTTGTCCACCAACGTGAGGTCGGCAAAGATACGGCCAGCTTCGCGGACGGAGCTCGATCCGCGTTGCGTCAGGATCCCGATGTGATCGCGATCGGAGAGATACGCGATCGCGACGTCGCTTCAGCGGCGCTCACGGCCGCAGAGACCGGACACCTCGTCCTATCGACGTTGCACGCCCCCGACGCCGTCACCTCGATCGACCGAATCGTCGACCTTTTCTCCGTCGCCCGACAAGACGCCGCGTGCGCCCAATTAGCGTTCGTTCTGATCGGAATTTGCGCCCAGAAACTCATCGACGACGGAGCAGGAGGACGCCTTTGCGCAGCAGAGCTTCTCATCGCCACACCGGCCGTTCGCAACTGTATCCGAACGCGTCGGACCGAGCAGATTCCATCGCTCATCCAGACCGGCGCCGA
>JAVBRL010000054.1:0-9826 GCA_031547985.1 Synergistaceae bacterium | reverse complement strand
ATCCGCGCGCAGACTCGAGGACATCGAGCCGATAGAGATCGCCGAGAGGGCTGTCGAACGCACACTTTTCGTCTTGGGTGGAGAACCGGTCTCGACGGATCGCTATTTTTTGCTTTTGCAGCCGGAGTGTTCCGCTTCTTTGGTCGCTGAGGTGGGGGAGCTTTTCTGCGCGTCGGACGTACACAAAAACCGCTCGCTTATGAAGGGAAAACTGGGGACTCCGGTGGCTTCCGGATGTTTCAACCTCGTCGACGATGGGCGGATTCCCTGGCGGCTGGGGACGTCGCCTTTCGACGGCGAAGGCGTCCCCACGGGGCGCACGTGCCTGATCGACGCCGGTGTCGCCTGTTCTTACCTCTATAATTTGCAATACGCGCACAAAGACGGCGTGTCCTCCACGGGGAACGCCTCGCGGGGGATGGCGAGCCTGCCGGACGTCGGGACGAGCAATCTGGTTCTGGAATCGGGTTCGGAGCCGCAATCGAAACTGATCGAACGGATCGACCGCGGAATCGTCGTGGCCGAATTGATGGGGCTGCATACGCTCGACCCGGTGAGTGGCGATTTTTCGTTGGGAGTCAAAGGGGCGCTGATTGAAAAGGGGCGCGTTACGCGGCCTGTGGCGGGGATGACCGTCGCGGGAAATTTGATGGAGCTGCTGGCCCATGTCGTGGCGGTTGGCGACGACGGGGAGTTTTTCGGTTCGGTAAAATCCGCAACGTTGGTGATCGAGAATGTCGTGGCGGCGGGCCTTTAAGCGGGGCATGCCGCGTTCACGTGTGTGCGCGGCGTTTTTTTTGAGCGCCGCCTACGCGCTCTGTCTGGGGGCCGTGTTTTTTTTCTGTTTTTCCTGTTTCCCCCATGCTGCATCGGCGGGGGAGCTTGAGCTGTGGCAGCAGGACGTGCGCAAGGGGCGTATTCCCACGCGCGAGGGGAGCGTGGGGACGGAGATCGCTCTCGACGAAGTGCTCAAGTGCCTCGGTCTCGCGCGTAGCGGTGCGGTGTCCGAAGGGCTTGTCGTCGTGCTTTCCGGCAAGAAACTGGAGTTTTGGAGAGGATCGAACGCGGCCCGTGCCGCGGGGGAACTTTTTTCCCTGCCCGCGCCCGTGGTCGAAGAAGCGGGCCACTGGTGGGGGGAATCCTCGGGCAGCCTGCAGGTGATCAATCGCTTCATGAGCCTGATCGGGCAAAAGCAGCTGCGTCTGGTCAAAGCCGACTCTGCGGCTGCGACGTCGGTCAAATCTACACAGGGAACGCCCACCGGCACATCATCGGCGTCCGTTTCGCCGATTCCGGTGCCAAGCGCCTCCGGCACGCAGGAGATGCTTTTGTCGGTGCGATGGGGGCAACAGCCAGAGGCGTACCGCGTCGTCTTCGACCTCACGAAAGAGATTCCCGTTACGCTAAAAAAAGAACCACAGCTTGCAACCCTCCTTTTCGAAGCGAAATCGATGTCCGACCCGACGACGTTCAAAAGCCCCTACCCGGACTTTTTACAGGTGAAGGGGACTTCCGAAGGCAAAGGCACGTCATTTGTCGTCGTCCATAAGGCGACGCGGGTGGAGTCGTTCTGGCTCACGAACCCTGCGCGCTACGTTGTGGATTTTTATTTTTCGGGGAAAACGCCGCCGGTGAGCGCCTCTTCGAGCGCTAACGGGGCGACGTCCGCGAACGGCAGCGCGGCGGCGACGCCTTCTGCGACGGTCAAAAAAGACCCCATTCCGATCACGAATCTCGATATCAAGACGACGCCGACGCAAGCCCAAGCGCCCGCTCAAACGCAACCGCAAACCCCTTCCGCCGGAGGTTCGACCTGGGGTGGATCGAAAAAACGCGCTCTCGTCGTCGTGGATGCGGGGCATGGGGGGCAGGACCCCGGGGCGGTGGCGAACGGCCTCAAGGAAAAGGACATCAACCTGCTTGCGGCTCAATCGCTCACGGCGAAGCTGCAGGCCGCGGGGGTCGACGTTCGCCAGACGCGGACGACGGACAAATACCTCAAGCTTGCCGAACGGACGCTCTACGCGAACGAAAGCGAAGCGGACCTGTTCGTGAGCTTGCACTGCAATGCATTGCCGGCGGGACGCCACGCCACGGGGACCGAGATCTACCTCATGGCGTTGCCGACGGACAAAGACGCGATGAACCTGGCGTTGTTCGAAAACAAGGAACTTGGGGCGAGCGAGAAGGATGCCGAGGTGGCCTCGGACAAAAAAACGCAGCTTCTGCTCAAAATCCTGGGCGACATGCAGCAAAACGAAAAAATCAGCGAAAGCACGACCTTCGCGGAAGCGCTTTACGAACAGATGAAAACGGGAGGGCTTCCGGCCAAACGCGTGGCGCAGGCCCCGTTTTTCGTGTTGCGCGGCGCAGCCATGCCCGCAGTGCTCATCGAGATGGGTTTTTTGACGGAAAAAAGCGACGCCCAAAAGCTTCGCGACGCGGCTTGGCGGGATCGCCTTTGCACGCAGCTGGCGAACGGAATCGTTCGCTATCTGGGCAGCCTTCAATAAAACGGTGTAATATGGGCGAGCGAAGCGCATGGATGAAAAAATGAAAAAAGGAGGGGATCTGAATGTTTGGCCGCAAGAAAAAACAAACAGAAGAATATGACGACGAATTCGATTCCCCTAGTAGGGGTTCCCGCATTCGCATGCGCGACCCTCGCGTGCGGGATCCGCGCACCCAGGACGAGGACCTCGAGACGACTTACGAGTGGAACGATTCCGAGCAATCCCCCAAAAAAGCGCCCCTGATCTTTCGCGTTCTCGCGTGGTCGGCGCTTGTCATGCTCTTTTTCGCGGGGGGATACGGCGGGATGTCGCTTCTTTTCAAACATATGGAATCGCGTGGCGGCCGTCCGGGGGGATATGTGGCAACGAGCCGGGACGTCTCCGCGCAGGTGTCCTCGGGGCAAGCCGCTCAGACGAACGCGGGCAGGAACGCCTATTCGCTTTTCATCCCAGTTGAAAATGACCTTGTGATCCAAGAGGTCAGCGTCGAATCGGGGATCGCGGAAGACGAAATGGCCCAAATCCTCGACTTTTTCTTAACGAGCGCCAAAGAGGGGGACTGGCTTGATTCAGCGGCCTCGAACCTGCAGATATTCCGTAGCGGAGAGTGGCTCTATCTCAATATGAACGGTGCGTTTTTGAAATCGCTCAAGGACCGCAACGCCGACAAGGCTCGCTTGTTGCTCACCGGGTTGGTCAAGACGATGTCGGAGAACTTTCCGCCGGTCCTCAAGGTCAAGTTTTATATCGACGGCAAAGAGGCGCTCGACAAAAAACCGGTCGATTTGAGCCGTCCGTGGCAGATCCCCAAAGGAGCGTAGAGGTGACGAACTGGACGCGAGTGGATGGGCGTTTCGCGGACGAACTGCGCCGTGTTTCCTTTGATCGAAGCTGCAGCCTTTACGCGGAAGGGTCTGCCTATGTGACATGGGGAAACACGCAGGTCCTTTGCACGGCTTCCGTGGAAGACAAGGTTCCCCCCTTCCTGCGCGGAAGCGGCCAAGGATGGCTTTCGGCCGAATATTCCATGCTGCCGCGGTCGACGCATTCACGCAAACCGCGGGACATTTCGAAGCTGAAACTGGATGGACGCGGGAGCGAGATTCAGCGGCTGATAGGGCGCTGTCTGCGCGCTGCGGTCGATTTGGAACGCCTTGGCGAACGGACCATCTGGATCGATTGCGACGTGATCCAAGCCGATGGCGGGACGCGTTCGGCTTCCATTTGCGGCGCGTTCATTGCGCTTGTGGATGCGCTAGGATGGCTCGCGGCGCAGAAATTGATCGAAACGGACCGGATTTACACGCAAGTGGCAGCCGTGAGCGTGGGGAAAGTCAACGGGCGTTTGTTGCTCGACCTCTGTTTCGAAGAAGACCGGATCGCGCAGGCGGATTGCAACGTCGTGATGACGAGCGCGGGACAGTTCGTGGAGATTCAGGGAACGGCGGAAAGCGGCGGATCTTTCGACCGCCAGGAGCTCGACGACCTCTTAAACCTCGCCGAAGAGGGACTGCAGACGCTTTTCGCACGTCAATCGGAGGTGTTGGCCTGATATGGCGGATACGGTGTCTCAAATCGTTTTGGCGAGTGGAAATCGCCATAAGTACCAGGAGTTTTGCCGCCTTTTGGCGAATGCCCGTATTGAGCTGCTTTTCGGGGGCGATTTCAAACACCCGATCGAAGTGGACGAGACGGGATCGACTTATGAAGAAAACGCATTGCTCAAAGCCGCGGCTTGGGCACAAGCCACCAATCGGTGTGCCCTGTCGGACGATAGCGGCGTGGAGGTCGAAGCGCTGGGGTGGGCTCCGGGAATCCACTCCGCGAGGGCCGCTCCAGGGTCGGACGAGGACCGCGTGAGATGGCTCTTGGATCGCCTCGGGGGGCGCAAGGCGCCTTCCGAACGCGCCGCCCGCTATGTCGCCTGTTTGGTGCTCGCATGGCCCGACGGCACGCATCGCTCGTGGGAGGGCGTGTGCGACGGACATATCGCCCACGCGCCGAGCGGGGCGAACGGGTTCGGTTACGACCCCATTTTCGTGCCGCAAGGGTATTCCATGACGTTTGGCGAGCTATCGCAAGAAGAGAAAGACCGGATCAGCCATCGAGCGGTCGCTTCGCGCGGGGTCGTGGATTTTTTAAACGGTCGCTGACGCTTGTCTTGGCGAATCGGTTTATGGTAAAGTTAGTAGCCTGTAATGTGGGCGCGTAAGCGTTTATTTTCGAGAATCGTATGGAGGTGCCGCAAGCGTTGAAGATTTTTTTGAGCATCGTGCATATTGCCCTGTGTATCGCCCTGATCGCCGTGGTGATGCTGCAGACGAGAAAGACCGGCGGTTTTACGGGGTCGTTCGGTGGGGCGGGAACCCAGGCGGATACGTCGGGAACGTGGCAACGAATGACCGGCCTCACCAAGATTACGGTGGGTTTGTCGCTCGCTTTTATGCTTCTGTCTCTTATTATCTGTTTGGTCCGTTAACGAGCCACCCGAAATAAATGTCCGTCAAACGGCTTGAATCGCTCAAAGACCTGGCAGACGTCCGTACCGGCGTGGATCGCCTGCTGTGCGCCACGCACGAGGAGATCTTGTCGGGGCATACGACCGACATTTATTTTCTTAAAACGACGGAGTTGCTTCGCGAAGCGGGGTTGCTCGGGACTCCGATTTCCGTGGAAATCTTTTCGCGAGGCGATGGAGTTTTTGCCGGATCGGGAGAAGTTTGGACACTGCTTTCCGCAATTGCCTCCAAGGAAAATATCGTCCTCGAGACGCTTGACGAAGGCGACACTTTCGCCGCGCGCGAGGTCGTGATGCGCCTGCACGGTTCGTGGGGGGCGTTCGGAATGTACGAGACGGTGATTTTGGGGATGCTCGCGAGTGCGACCGGTTTCGCGACCGCCGCTCGCGATTGTGTCGTGGCCGCAGAGGGGAAGCCCGTTATTTGTTTTGGCTCGCGCCATGTCCATCCTGCGGTAGCCCCTGTCATGGAGCGCGCGGCGCTTGTGGCGGGGTGTTCGGCCGCGAGCTGCATCCTAGGAGCCCGTCTTTGCGGAACGGACCCGAAAGGGACAGTGCCTCATGCAGCGGCGTTGATCGTCGGAGACACACTTGAAATGGCTCGCCTCTACGATCGTGTGATGCCCGCGGACGACCCGCGGATCGTCTTGGTCGACACGTTCAAGGACGAGGCCGAGGAGACGCTTCGCGTGGCGAAAGGGCTACGCGAGGGAGTCCTCGCGGCGATTCGGCTCGACACGCCGGGCGAACGAGGCGGCGTGACGGCGGGGTTGGTCGGAGAACTTCGCTGGCGCCTCGATAAAGAGGGTTTCGGGGCCGTGCGGATCATCGTGTCCGGAGGGTTGAACCCGGAGCGTATCCGGCTGCTTTCGGCAGCGGGGGCGGATTCGTTCGGCGTCGGGAGCTATATTTCCCACGCAGTGCAGCGGGATATGACGATGGACATCAAAATGGTCGACGGCAAGCCGATTGCCAAACGCGGAAGATTGCCCGGGCTCTTAGACAACCCGCGCCTGAAAAAAATAAAATTGTAGAAGCGTTTGTCCCGAATCGTTTCTTGATAATTTCTTGACACGCCTCGATTTGTTCTATAGAATACTACCCGCTTTCGCCTGCGTTCGAATGCGTTTGAACGGGTGCGAATTGTTTATATTGCGAACACGTCAAGTGGGAAGAAGAATACAGGGAGGAACATGGAAATGATTGGCACCCGCACGTATATGGCCAAGCCCGGGACTGTAGGGCGCAAGTGGTATGTGATCGACGCGACCGATAAGCATCTCGGACGCTTGGCGGTGAAAGTTGCCCGCATCCTTTCGGGCAAGCATAAAACCACGTGGACGCCGCACGTCGATACGGGCGATTTCGTTGTCGTGATCAACGCCGAGCGCGTGGGACTCACCGGCAACAAACGCGAACAGTCCGTGCTCTACCGCTACAGCGGTTATCCCGGCGGCCTCAAGACGAGGACGTACGGCGAAGTGCTCGAAAAGCAGCCGATTCGACTGATCGAGCGCGTCGTGTGGGGGATGTTGCCCAAGACGAGCCTGGGGCGCGCGATGTACCGCAAGCTGAAAGTCTATGCGGGCCCGCATCATCCGCATGCGGCACAAAAGCCCGAGACGATGGAATAGAGGAGGACGGACGAAATGGCAACTCCGACGAATTGGACGTGGGGAACAGGGCGCAGAAAGAACGCGATTGCGCGTGTGCGTATCTGTGCAGGGGACGGCAAAGTCCTCGTCAACAAGCGCCCTTTAAGTGACTATTTGCCGCGCTATTACTGGACGTCGCAGGCGACCGAGGCTCTGAAGGTTTCGGGGCTCGAAGGGCGCGTCGATGTCTACGTGAACGCCCACGGCGGCGGTCTCACGGGGCAGAGCGGTGCGATTCGCCTGGGCATCGCGCGAGCGATCCTCAAACTGGATCCGCAGCAGCGTGGGGTTCTTAAAAAGGCGGGACTCTTAACGCGCGACCCGCGTATGGTCGAACGCAAGAAGTTCGGGCAAAAAGGCGCCCGCGCTCGCTTCCAGTACTCGAAGCGTTAATCGGTTTCTTGTTTTGTCCTCTTTATGAAAGAGGGTGCAGGGAGCTTGTGCTCCCTGCTCTTTTTTTGCCTTTTTATTTACTTTGAGCTACACTGGCTTATATAAACGAATGTATGTGGAGCGAAGGGAGAGGAAACGGACATGCTCAAGATTTTTAAATCTTTTCCCGAGGGACTCCAAGAATTTGACGATATCGACGAAGTCGAGACCGGCACGTGGTTCAATCTGGTGAAGCCGACGCCGCAGGAGCTGCAGCAGGTGGCGAAGGTCACCGAAGCCCCGCTTGACATGCTGCGGGCGGCACTCGACGAGGAAGAGTCCTCGCGCATCGAGCTGGACGACAACCATATCCTTGTCCTGACGAACATTCCGCGAGACATTGAAGACAACCGCGGCCTTTACGATACCTATCCACTGGGGATCGTCATCTCGCCGGACTACTTCATCACGGTGTGTTTGGAATCCAACGACGTGATCGAAAGTTTTTCCCCTTCCTATCACCGACTTTTCTCGACGTTCAAGCGCACGCGTTTTTTGTTTCAGATCCTGTACCGAACGGCGCTGCTCTTTTTGAAAGACCTGCGGCAGATGAACCGGCGTACGGACGAGATCGAACGCCACTTGAGGAAATCGATGAAGAACGAGGAGCTTTTCCAGCTGCTCGATCTGCAAAAGGGGCTGACATATTTTTCGACCGCGCTTCGCAGCAATCGCATCGTCATCGAGCGGCTGCTTCGTTGGTGTGCGAACCCGAACGTCGAACACCTCATCAAGATTCGGGAGGAAGACGAAGACCTTTTGGATGACGTCAAGATCGAATACGACCAGGCGATCGAGATGGTGCAGATCCATGGCGACGTTTTGGCGGGGATGATGGACGCGTTCGCGTCGGTCATCTCGAACAACCTGAACATCGTGATGAAATTCCTCGCCTCCGTGACGATCGTGATGGCCGTGCCCACGATCATCGCGAGCTTCTTCGGCATGAACG
Source organism: Synergistaceae bacterium (assembly GCA_031547985.1). Classification (GTDB taxonomy): domain Bacteria; phylum Synergistota; class Synergistia; order Synergistales; family Synergistaceae; genus JAVBRL01. The sequence goes on along the minus strand of JAVBRL010000054.1, from coordinate 1,756 downwards.
TGCCTGTGCCGTGGGGGGACCACCAAAATGGATTTCTGCTGGTGGGGGGTGTCTCTTTAGGCTGTTGCGCGGTGGCAACCTATTACCTCTGGAAGAAAAAGATGTTTTGAGCGGAACGCTTTTTTGACATTGCTGATAATGAACGCGAGCCCCCTCCCGCCCGATGGAGGGGGCTCGCGCTTTTGGGAAGGCAAAAAGTTTTGCTCCCAAATCTTTTGAACGATTTTTAGGTGTTTCTCAAAACGGCCCGAGCTTGATGATCGCGGCGGTGTAGACGAGGATTGCCGCGATGGCCGACCACATGAAGAAGATAGGCATGAAGAATTTCAGCCAGCGCTCATAGGGAACTTTCGCCATGGCCAGAACCCCCATCAACGATCCGGATGTCGGGATGATCGAATTGCCCAGGGCGTCGCCGTACTGGAAGCAGAGGACCGCCGTCTGGCGCGTGATGCCCACGATGTCCGCAAGCGGGGTCATGATGGGCATCGTCGTCGCGGCGAGGCCAGAGCCGGAGGGGATGATGAAATTCAGCAGCGATTGGACGATAAACATCCCGATCGCCGCGAAGCCGTGGGGTAGAAGCGCAACGACTCCCGCGAGGCCGTGGATAACGGTATCGACAATGTGTCCGTTATTGAGCGTGACGACGATGGCCCGCGAAAGGCCCACGATCAGCGCCCCCAAGGCGATATCCTGGCAACCGGCCACGAAGGCCTTCGCCATATTCGAAGGCGTTAGCCTGCCGGCGAGTCCTCCGACAAGCCCGATGCCAAGGAAGACCGCGGCGAGTTCCATCATGTAAAAGCCTTCCTTCATGATGCCGTAGACCATGTAGGCGATGCCGGCCGCGAAGACGAGCAGCACGAGTTTATGGGTCGTCGTGAACTCGACGTCGTCCGCGATACGATGAGTGACGTTGTCCTCGCTCATGAGGTCGGCGACATAGCTTTTGCTGGGGTCGGCCTTGACCATCCTGGCATAGTGCAACGTGTAGCCCACTGCGGTGACGTAAAACAACACATAGCCGATCCAGCGGAATCCGATGCCCGAAAAGAGCGGCAGTTCTGCGATGCCCTGAGCGACGCCGACCGTGAAGGGGTTGAGCATTCCGCCGGAAAACCCGATCGCGGCGCCCGTCGACATCATGGCAATCGCCGTAATATCGTCGTATCCCGTCGCCCGGGCGAGGGCGACTCCAATCGGGATGAAGACGATGACCTCTTCGCTCGTCCCGATCGTGAAACCGCCGATCGAGAAGATCAGCATCAAGATCGGGATCATCCAGACCTCTTTGCCGCGCATCATGACGACAGCTCGCGAGACTGAGGAGGTGAGGGCTCCCGTGCTCTGGATGATGTTGAAGGCGCCGCCGCAGATGAAGATGAAGAACACAATCTGGCCAGCCTGGACCATGCCTTCCGGCACGGACAGAAGTAACTGGAAGGGAGTGACCGGGCTGCGCTCGACCGCATGGAACGAGTTCGGGTCGACGACGGTTCGTTTCAACGCTTCGTCGCGAACGCGCGTGTATTCGCCCGGGGGAAGGACATAACTGCCGATCGCCGCCACGATGACGATCGTAAAGAGGATGACGTATGTGTGCGGTACCTTAAATTGCCATTTTTTCTTTTCTGTGGTCATTAATTTTTCACTCCTTTTCAGCGTTTTGTTTTTCGTTTCGCCGAAAAACGGTAACGGCGATTTACGCGCACTTGCGTGCGTGTTCTTTCGCCACGGCCATCATCAGTTTGAT
>JAVBRL010000114.1:0-3000 GCA_031547985.1 Synergistaceae bacterium | reverse complement strand
GTCGCCAGCTATCGCGAGAACAAAATCGGCGGCCTCGTCGCCCAGGGGATCGGCACGTCGATGCTGCAGGTCCCCAATATCGTCCGCAACCCATTGATCCTGATCCCACCGACGCTCGCCTCGGCCATCCTAGGACCCGTGGCGACGACGGTCGCTCAGATGCGCAACAACCCCGGCGGCGCGGGCATGGGGACTTCGGGCCTCGTCGGACAGTTCGGCACCGTCGCCGTAATGGGCACGGACGCCACCGTACTCATGCGGATCGCATTACTTCACTTCATACTGCCCGCCGTACTCACCTTGGCCATTTCCGAGTTCATGCGCAAAAAAGGCTGGATCCACTTCGGCGACCAGAAACTGGATATCTGATGCCGCTCACCCGCAGCAACTATCATCGCCGGAGCAATCGCAGTGCGGCTCCGTTCCCGTCAGCCAACCCTTGATGATCGCGGCGGCACAGCCAACGTTCGCCTCGACCGAGATCGCGCCCACAGGGCAGTTGAGCGCGCACGCCCCGCACTCCATGCAGTCGTCTCGGTCGCGAATCCGCGCCTTGCCGTCGCTGAGCGAAAACACCCGGTGCGGACAGACCTGCGCGCACATTCCACAGCCGACGCAGGTTTCATACGACAGTTCGAGCGTCGCGACACCTTTTAAGTACGTATGCTTCATTTCGCTCACCCCCAAAAACTTTTCACGAGTAGCAGGACGACGCCCGCGGCGACCGTCAGCGCGATCAGCGGCACCGCCGTTTTCATCTCCTTCAGGACACCGGAAAAGGACGTGTAGGTCGACGAACCGGTGAAATTCATGCCGAGGTACGCCGACACCGCAGGCAGCGCCAGAAGATACCCGGCGGCGAGCAGCCGCGATCCCTCGTGAAACCATCCGTTTTGCGACACGATAAACAGCGTCCACGCCAGCCCCAACAGCCACCCTTTCCACGCGAAGGCCCGGCCGGGTACGAAGGGAAGCAACACCGGCACGAAGACCGCCCCCATCAAAACGGCCCCCGCGTAGGCCACGAGGTCCGCGACACCGAACGGACGCGCTGCGACCAGGTTGATCAAAAACAGCACACCCAGCATTGGCAGCGACTTTCGCGCCGCCGCGACCAATTCCACCGGCGTCAGGACCAATCGGTCCCACAAAGGGAACGTCACCGTTCGCATGTCATCCGTGGCCTCGCGGCCACCTGCGAAATACGCCCGGATATCGCGCGCACGTACGGGACCATACCGCACCGAAAAGCCGGAGCGTTCGCGCACTTCGTGGGCGCTCACGCCCGTCGCGCCAAGTTGCGGCAAGATCAACTCCCGGTGCGAGACGGCTTCGGACAGCCCCGTTTCCTCGAGGCGGCGCACGAGCTCGTCGGTACCAAACGTCCCCTTGCCCGCAGCGCACCAGACGTTGACGCCTTTCGTGTCCAGGATCAAAAGCCAGCAGTCGAAGCCGGGAAGTTCCTTTCGCAACGCGTCGAACGTCAATTTGTAATTCGCGCTCACGAGCACGGGAGAAGTCTCGTTCGGCGTCCCCACGGCGTAAAGCCCCGGATCGACTTTGTAGTGCATGCGGCCGATCCCAAGGCGCACTTTCCATGCACCGAGCACGTCGCGCCACCCCAGCCGCGTCGAAACGGGAATCGCTTCACTCCCCGCGCCGCCGCAACAATCGCCGGAACAACAACACCCGCCGCTCATGCGCAACACTCCTCTTTCGCCTCTTGACCGTCATGTTCGCCGATAGGATCGAAAAATGTCAATATGTTGCGACAAAAAGCGGGCTTCCCGAAAAATTTCCAGGAAGCCCGCGTGTCGTGTTACCGGCGGTCGGGTTCGCGGTTACGCCACGATATTCTTGAGCACGATCGTCTTGAGGCGTGTGACCTCGTCGAACGTCGTCAAGACTCCTTCCGTGCCGATCCCGGAGTACTTGTACCCGCCAAACGGCATCTCGAAACTGCGGAAGAAGCTCGCGCCATTGATGACAGCGCCGCCGCACTCGAGCGCGTTCGCCACTTGGAACGCCTTTTTCATGTCGCGCGTGAACACGCAGCCGCACAGCCCGAACTTCGAGGAGTTGGCGATTTCGATCGCTTCGGAGATCGTGTCGAAGCCGGTGATCGGCACGACCGGCCCGAAGATCTCCATGTCGATCGCCACATCGGCCGTCTTCGGAACATCTACCAGAACCGTGGGCTCGTAGAACGCTCCGTCTCGCTTGCCGCCCAGTACGATCTTGCCCCCCTGTTTCACCGTCAGGTTCACTTGGCGCTCGACTTCTTTCGCCGCCTTTTCGCTGATCAGGCAGCCGATCTCCGTGGCGTCGGCGGCGGGATCGCCTTTTTTGATTTTCTTAATGCGCGCGACGACTTTTTTCGCGAACGCGTCCTTGAGGCTGTTGTGGATCAAAAAGCGCTTCGAGGCGCAGCACACCTGTCCCGTGTTGTACATCCGTCCCCAGATCGTCTCCTCTACCGCCAGGTCCACATCGCCGTCTTCCAGCACGATGAAGGCGTCGTTGCCTCCCAGCTCGAGCGCCAGATGCGCCAAGTGGTTGGCAGCCGTTTTCGCCGTTTCGATGCCGACTTCCGTCGAGCCCGTAAGCGTGATGGCGTGAACGTCGGGATTTGCGCACAACCATGTGCCGACAGTCGATCCGCGCCCTGTGAGGATCTGGATCGCCCCGTCCGACACACCCGCTTTCACGAGCAGAGCCGTGAGCTTGCAGAGCGTGAGCGGGTTGTCCGTCGACGGTTTCACGATCGCCGCATTGCCCGCCATCAGCGTCGGCGCGACCTTTTGGTCGAAGAGGTCGCACGGGAAGTTAAACGGAATGATGCAGGCAACGACGCCGATCGGCTCGCGAACCGTCATCAGGATGTGCCCTTCCTGGTTCGCCTCGTGTCCGGGGTGGATCACTTCGCCGTACAGGTGCTTCGCCCGCTCCACGAACGCCTTGAACGAGATCGGAATATTCGCGATCTCCCCCCGCGCCTCC
>JAVBRL010000024.1:0-5889 GCA_031547985.1 Synergistaceae bacterium | reverse complement strand
ATTTCGCGCCCCCGCGTCGAGCGCGTTTTCCAAAAGTTCCTTCAGCGCCGAAGCGGGGCGTTCGACGACCTCTCCGGCCGCGATGCAGCTCGCCACTTCGTGCGGCAGACGCCTGATCGAAGGCGTTTCACGGCTAGACGTCATAGCGCGCTTCCTTTTCGCTCGACACGTTTAGCGCGTTTCTTCAGGCGATAGAGGGTTTCGAGCGCCGCGAGCGGTGTCATCGAGTCGAGATCGCACTGCGCAATCTCCTCGACGATCGCCTCCGTATCGAGATTCGTCTCGAACAAAACGGTCTGCTGGGCACGCTTCGAAGGGACGTTTTCGGGCAGGACGCGCTCTTTTTGCTCCTCGAACGTCGCCAGCAGCTCTCGCGAACGCGACAGCACGGCCTGCGGCACGCCGGCGAGGCGCGCCACCTCGATGCCGTACGAGCGCCCCGCGCGGCCCGCGACGACCTTATGCAAAAACAGCACGCCGCGTTCCGTCTCCTCGACGGCCATGCTCAAATTCACCACGCCCGGCAAACGGTCGGCCAGCTCGGTCAGTTCATGATAGTGCGTCGCGAAAAGCACGCGCGGACGACCGGGGTGTCCGTGCAAAAATTCGAGCACGGCCCAGGCGATGCTCATACCGTCGTACGTCGACGTCCCGCGCCCCACTTCGTCGAGCACCACGAGACTGCGCTCCGTGAGGTGCCGCAGGATGTTCGCCGTCTCCACCATCTCGACCATGAACGTGCTCTGCCCGCGCGTCAGTTCGTCGCGCGCGCCGATGCGCGTGAAGATCCGGTCGAGCAGGCAGACGTGCGCGCTCTCGGCCGGGACGTACGCCCCCATATGCGCCATGAGCGACAGCAACGCCGCCGTGCGGAGATACGTCGACTTTCCCGCCATGTTCGGCCCGGTCAGCACGGCGATCATGCGCCCTTGCGACGGGCTCAGGCAAAGGTCGTTCGGCGTGAAGGGGGCGGTGCCCAGGCAGCGTTCGACCACTGGATGCCGCGCCCCCACGAAGTGCAGCGTGTCGTCGCGCGCGAGGCGTGGACGCACGTAATTACCGGCGACAGCGCTCTGCGCGAACGACCCCAGCACGTCGACCGTAGCGAGCGCCTCGGCGAGCGCCGAAAGCGCGCGGCTTTGCGTGAGCGCCCCCTCGAGCAGCGCGTCGTAAAGCTCCTGTTCGCGCGTGGCGATCGCGTCCTCCGCACCGAAGATCGTGTTCTCGAAATCCTTGAGTTCGGGCGTGATAAAGCGCTCCGCGTTCACCAGCGTCTGCCGGCGCACGTAATCGGCCGGCAGGTTCGTCAGCTTGTCCGCCGCCGCCTTGCCCATCTCGATGTAATAGCCGAACACGCGGTTGACGCTCACACGCAGCGTGCGAACGCCCACGCGTTCGCGCTCGCGCGATTCGTAATCGCAAATCCACGCGTCGGCGTCGGCGAGCTGCGAGCGCCATTCGTCGAGGCGCGCGTCGTACCCAGGGCGGATCGCGCCACCGTCGCGCAAATGGCGCGGCAGTTCGGCCGCGAGCGCTCCGTCCAGTTTGTCACGCAGCGCGAAAAGTTCTTGAGAAGATTCAAGACCCGCAAAACAGCTTTCAAGCGGTGTGCCGCTCACGGAACGGGCGACATCGGGCCACGATTTGAGCGTATCGCGAACCGCGCCCAGGTCGCGTACGCCCCCCATCTTGAGGCTCAGACGGCCCAGCGCGCGTTCCATGTCCGCGCAGGCGCTCAGATTTTCGGCTAGGTCCGCGCGGGCGCGTTCGTCTTTAACGAGCGCCTCGACGCAATCCTGCCGCCGTTCGATCGTCTCGATCTCCGTGCTCGGGTGCAAGATCCAACTCTTGAGCGCACGGCGCCCCATCGCCGTGCGCGTCCGGTCGAGCGTCGAGTAGAGGCTCGGGCTTCCGGGCGTCTGCCCGTTCACCAGCTCGAGGTTCGCGATCGTCGCTTCGTCAAGGATCAGGTTACGGTTCGAAAAAAGAGGTTTGAGTTCGGTGACGTGCCGCGCGGCCGTGAACTGCGTCTCTTCGAGGTAGCGCAACGCGCTCGCCGCGACGGCCACGGGCGGACTCGCATCTTCGATTCCCATCGAGCGCAGCGTGGAGACGTCGAAGCGACGGCAAAGCCACACGGTCCCCGCGTTAGGCGAAAATTCCTCGCGGTCGCGTTCGAGCAATTTCGAAACGAGCGGCGAAAGTTCCGGCATCGCTTCGAAATGGCGCAACTGACCTCGCGGGTAGAGAATTTCCTCCGGGGAAAAAGCGAAAAGGAGCGAGGCCCCCTCGTCTTTGGGGAAAGCCCCCGCCTCGAAGCGCCCCGTCGTCGACGAAAGCAGCGCCACTGCCAACTCGGAGTCAAAAAAAGCGAGCGCCGCAAGCCGTCCCTCGGAACCGGACGACTCGGAGATCCACGTCCCCGGCGTCACGACGCGAATGACGTCGCGCTCGACGAGCGTCTTGCCGTCGGGCTCGCTCATCTGCTCGCAGATCGCCACGCGATACCCCGCCTCGATCAGGCGCGCCAAGTACGGCTCCATGGAGTGATACGGAACGCCCGCCATCGGGATCGCCTTGTCCTTATCGCGCGCGGTGAGCACGATATCCAAGACCGACGCCGCGATCTTGGCGTCGTCGAAGAACATCTCGTAAAAATCGCCCATGCGGAAGAAAAGCAGGCAGTCCGGATACTTTTTCTTCCAGTGCATGTATTGCTCGAGCATCGGCGTCCGTTTGACGCCGTCCGGAAGATCCGCCGTGACCGTCAAAACGTTAACTCCTCAAACCCGCGAGCCCCGCTCGCTCTCGCCAGGGGGCGTCGCCCACTGGACCCCATTTATAAATATAAAAAATTTTTATTTCTGGGGCGATCAAGGAAGCGAGGCTCCTTTGTTGTCCAGGTAGCTTTGCAGCAGGATCGTCGCGGCTACTTGATCGATTTTTTTCTTGCGGTCGCGCCGCGAAACGTTCGCTTCGATCATCGCCGCCTGTGCGATCGTCGTCGTGAAACGCTCGTCCCAGACGATCAGCTCAACCTGCGGGAAACGAGACGCGAGCGCGGCCACATGAGCGCGCATCGCCTCCGCTTCGGGACCGCTTTTCCCGTCCGTGCGCGTCGGCATCCCAACAAGAATACGATCGACCCCATACTCCGATATCAGCTTTTCGAGTTCGCCCATCCAGTCGCCCTCCGCCGCCAGTACGGCGAGGCCTTGGGCGAAAAAGCCCATCGGATCGCTCACCGCGACGCCGATGCGCACCGTTCCGATATCGAGCGCCAGGATTCGTCCCATGAGGCTAACTTTTCTTTGGCGAGCCGCCCGCGATCTGCGCGTCGAAGATCGCTTGTGCCGCGTCCAAGGCCTCCTGCAGTTTCGAAGGATCCTTGCCTCCGGCTTGCGCCATTTGCGGTTTGCCGCCGCCGCTTCCATCCACGATCCGCGAGACCTCCTTGACGAGGTTGCCCGCATGCGCGCCGCACGCAAGCGCTTTTTCGCCCGCCATCGCCACGAGCACGACCTTGCCGTCTACCGCGCTCCCCAAAAGCGCCACGGCGTTCGGGCGCGCCTGTTTGATATGGTCTCCGACCTGGCGCAGGATGTCGACGCCTGCCCCTTCGAACTGCCCCGCGACCAGGACCGGTTTGTCGCCCGGCACGTTCTCCGCGTCTTTACGAATTTTTTCGGTCAACGACGCGAGCGCCACCTTGAGCGTCAGCTCCTGCGTCTTGCGCTCGAGGCTCTTGCGGTCGTCGAGAAGGTCTTCCACGCGCGAACTGAGCGTCTCCAAGTCTCCGCCGAGTTGGTTGTTGATATCGGCCACCATCGCGGTCAACATCTGGAACATTTTCAGAGCGTCCCTGCCGGCGATCGCGTTGATCCGGCGCACACCAGAACCAATGCCCTCGTCGCGGACGATCTTCACGAGGCCGATGCTCCCCGTGGCCGACACGTGTAACCCGCCGCACAGCTCCGACGAATAGTCGGGAACTGTGAGCACGCGAACGACATCGCCGTATTTCTCCTCGAAAAGCGCTTTGGCTCCGCTCGATCGCGCTTCGGCGAAGGATCGCTCCTCCACGCAGACCGGTTTGTTCGCCAGGATCTGCTCGTAGACGATCTTCTCGACTTTCATGATCTGTTCGCGCGTCAAAGGACCGAAATGATTGAAGTCGAAACGCAAAAAGTGCGGCGCCACGAGCGACCCTGCCTGGCGCACGTGCGAACCGAGCACGTTGATCAACGCCTGATGCAGGAGGTGCGTCGCCGTGTGGTTGATGCGAATCGCACGGCGGCGGTCCGCGTCGACGGTCGCCAGCACGCGGTCGCCAACGCAGAGCGTTCCTTTTTTGATCTCGCACTGGTGAACGATCAGGCCGTTCGTCGGATACTGCGTGTCGAGCACCACGGCATGGCAACGTTCCGTCGAGAGCGTCCCCGTGTCACCGATCTGTCCGCCTTTTTCGCCGTAAAACGGCGTCTTGTCCAAGACGACGTCGACGCGCTGCCCCTCGCCCGCATGATCGAGCGCCTGCTCGTCGCTCACGATGCCGATGACGGTCCCCTCGTCGGCGTCGCAGATGTATCCCGTGAAAACGGTCTCCCCTTTTTGGTCGAGCAGTTCGGTGTAGACGTTTTTGCCCATTTTCGCGGACGATTGACGGCTCGAAGCGCGCGCGCGCTCACGCTGCTCGTTCATCGCCGCCTCGAACCCCGCTTCGTCGACCGTCACACCCGCGTCGGCGCAGATCTCGCGCGTCAGTTCGAGCGGGAAACCGTACGTGTCGTAAAGCGTGAACGCGACGTCTCCCGAGAGGACCTCGCGCCCTTTGAGCTCCGCCTCGAGCAGGTCGCTTCCCTGTTCGAGCGTGCGGTTAAAGCGCGTCTCCTCCATCCCCATGACCTGCTTGATCGTCTCGGCCTGCTCACGCAGTTCGACGTACGGATCGACCATGATCTTCGTGACGACGGGACGAAGCTTCAACAGGAACGGATCGGTGATGCCGATCGTGCGCCCGTAGCGCGCCGCGCGGCGAATCAGGCGGCGCAGCACGTACCCCTGGCCTTCGTTGGCCGGTAGAATGCCGTCGGCGATCATGAAGGCGGCCGCGCGCATGTGGTCGGAGATCACGCGCATGGCGAGCCCCTGCTTGCCGGCGACCTCGTAGCGTACGCCCGCAATGTTCTCGACTTCCTGAATAATCGGCTTGAAGAGATCGGTCTCGAAATCGCCCCGCACTTGTTGCACGACGGAGCTCAACCGCTCGAGCCCCATGCCGGTGTCGATGTTCTGTTTAGGCAGCGGCGTGAGAATTCCCGCTTCGTCGCGGTTGAACTGCATGAAAACGAGATTCCAGATCTCGAGGTAGCGGTCGCAGTTGCACCCCGGCTTGCAATCGGGCGAGTCACAACCGAAAGCGGGGCCCTGGTCGTAGAGGAGTTCGGAGCAGGGACCGCACGGCCCAGTGGGACCGGCAGCCCAGAAATTATCATCGTCGCCGAAGCGATAGATATGGTCGTCGCTCACCCCCACGCTATTTTTCCAGATCGCGTGCGCCTCGTCGTCGTCGAGATAGATCGTCGCGTACATGCGGGAAGCGTCGAGCCCGATGCGCTCGGTCAGGAACTCCCACGCCCACGGAATGATCTCTTTTTTAAAATAATCCCCGAAGCTGAAATTTCCCAGCATTTCGAAAAACGTGTGGTGTCGCGCCGTGTAGCCGACGTTGTCGATGTCGTTCGTGCGCACGCACTTTTGCGCCGTCGTCGCGCGAGTCACCTCCGGCGTCTTGATCCCTAGAAAGTACGGCTTGAACGGCACCATTCCCGCGACGGTGAAAAGAAGCGTCGGGTCGTCGGGAACGAGCGAAAAGCTCGGAAACCGCCG
>JAVBRL010000044.1:0-6282 GCA_031547985.1 Synergistaceae bacterium | reverse complement strand
GTCGCGCAGATCGCTTGAGATCCCGGAAACACCCTCGAGGCCGCTCTTTTTATGGATCAGGTCGCTGACTTTCTGCGTGTCGCCGCCAAAGTCGTCGACGAGGCGCAGCACGACCGAGGCGTCGAGGATACCGGCGCGCGTGCCCATGAGGATGCCGTGGGTCGTGCCCATGCCCAGGCTGATATCGACGCTCTTGCCGCCCTGCACGGCTGCGATCGAGCTGCCGTTTCCGAGGTGGCACGTAACGATCTTCAGCGACTCGACCGGTTTGCCCAGGATCTCGGCCGTACGCATGGCCACGTAGTAGTGACTCGTCCCGTGGAAACCGTAGCAGCGGATCCCGTCGCGCTCGTAAAATTCGTAGGGGATCCCGTACACATAGGCGTGGGGGGGCATCGTCTGGTGGAAAGCCGTGTCGAAGACGGCCACGTTCGGAAGGGAGGGCAGCGCCTCCTGCATCGCGCGGATGCCCATCAGGTTCGCCGGGTTGTGCAGCGGCGCAAGTGGGATGACGTTTTCGATGCTCGCGACCACCTCGGGCGTGACGACGACGGACGACGAAAATTTCTCGCCGCCATGCACCACACGGTGCCCGGCCGCAGCGAGCTCGCCAAGATCCTTGATCACCCCGTGTCCGGGATCGAGCAGCGCGTCCAGGACGAGCTTGATCGCAACCGTGTGATTAGGAATCTCCGTCTCCTTGACGACAGGTTCCATGCCGGTTTTCGAATGCTTGATGCGCGAGCCGGAGATCGCGATACGCTCCACAAGCCCCTTCGCCAGCACGGACTCGTCCCGCATCTCCATAAGCTGGTACTTCAACGACGAACTGCCACAATTAAGAACCAGAACCTTCATCAGCAACAGACCTCCCGAAATCGTTTATACTGCGTAGCGAGATATGAGAACATGAATATTTACATGAGGAACTATTATAGCGCAAACGAACGAAAAGGAGTTCATTTTCCGTGAATCCGAAGGTCCGCTTCCACCCCGGAGACCCCGTGGTCGGTATCGTCGCCGAATATAACCCGTTTCACCTCGGACACGCCCACCATCTCGAACGCGCCCGTGCGCTTTCGCACACTCGGTACGCAATCGTGACGCTTTCGTCCTGCTTCGTCCAGCGAGGAGAGCCCGCGCTGCTCGACAAAGAAGTCCGCACGCGGATGGCGCTCGCTGCAGGTGTCGACGTCGTGCTCGAACTGCCGGCGGCTTTTTCGTGCGCGAACGCAGGCGTCTTCGCGAACGCCGCCGTCGACATCCTCGCGGCGACGGGCGTCGTCACGCACCTATCGTTCGGCGCCGAGGACGCCGCGCGACAATGCGAGATCGGCACACGAGCCGCCGCCATTTTAAACGACGAGCCCATCGCTTTCAAGGAACGCCTGCGTGCGTTTTTAGCCGACGGGAACTCCTACGCACAAGCTCGCAGCGACGCGATCGAGGAACTCGTCTCGGGAGGCGGCGCGCACCTGGCCAATCCCAACAACACGCTCGCCGTCGCGTATACCCAACGCGTGCTCGCCTGCAGGTACGATCTAACGCTCGTTCCCGTCCAGCGCCTCGGGGCGGGCTATCGCGACGAAAGTACCGAAACGGCCGCGGGCGGCGCGGAGAAATTCGCGAGCGCCACGGCGATCCGCAAAAAACTCGCGCAAGGCGATTTCGATTTCGCGCTGCGCCAGACACCCGAAAAAAACGGCCCCCTGCTCCTGGAGGCCGTTCGATCGGGACGCGCTGTTCTGGACGACGCACCCCTCTGGCGCGCGCTGCGCGCGCTGCTGCTTCGCGAGTCCCCCCAGAGTCTCGCGAAAATTGCACAAATTCGCGAGGGATTCGAGCACCGGATGATCCGTTCGGCATGGGAATGCGATACGTTCGCGGAGGCCGTCAACCATTGCACGAGCCGTCGTTACCCGCAAAGCCGCGTGCGGCGCGCGTTCATCCACGCGCTCACGGGGCTGTGTGACGCGGACTTTCAGGCCGTCCAGCGCCTGGGGCCTCCTTACATCCGTGTCCTGGGGGCCAGCGAAGCCGGTCTCGAACTTTTGAAAGCGATGCGCAAAACCGCGCGCCTGCCCCTCGTTTCGAGACAGACAACCCCCAAAGGGCAAAACGGATACGCCCAAACAATTTTGGATTACGAGAAAAAAAGCGGCGCGATCTGGGAAACGCTCGTGCCGTCGAGCGACGTCGGCCGCGACGGACGCTTTCGAACGATCACTCCGAAGACGCGGGAAAGCGGGGAAAGCGCTCGCGCATGCGGCGAAACACCCCCGGAGGTACCATCTCCTGAATGGCCCCGCCGAACGAAAACACTTCCTTGACCACGCGGCTCGAAACGTAAGAGTACTGCCCATCCGTCACGATGAAAAACGTCTCGATCTCCGGCGCGAGCTGCCGGTTCATCTGCGCGATCTGAAACTCGTATTCGAAATCGGACAGGGCGCGCAGTCCGCGGATGATGATGCGGCTTTGGACCTGCCGCATGAAGTCGACCAAAAGCCCCTCGAACCCGTCTATCTTGACGTTCGGCAGGTGGGCGAGCGCCTCGCGGGCCATGATCTGCCGCTCCTCGCGGCTGAAGGCGGCGCGTTTCTGCCGGTTGTCGAGCACGGCGACGACCAGTTCGTCGAACATCGAGGCTCCTCGTTCGGCGATGTACTGGTGCCCCAACGTGAAAGGATCGAACGATCCCGGATAGACCGCCCGGATCAGGCGTCGTTTTTCCTCCATGCACACATTCACCCCTGCTGCGTTCGTTTACGATAAAAGCTCAAGACCGTGTCGCCGTAAAATTTTTGGCGGCGCTCCTCGAACGCTTCGCCCAGCGCCTCGGGCGGCATCTCGCGTTTGGAGTGCTCCAGGATGAAAAGAGCGCCCGCGGACAAGATATTATCCCACGAAGCCATCCGTTCCGCCATCTGTTGCGGCCACCCCAATCCATAGGGAGGGTCGGCGAAAACGATATCGAAAACGAGCCCCTGCGCCGCGATGCGCGGCAAAGCCCGGCGCACGTCGAGCTTCCAAATCTCGACCCGCTCGGGCGGGAACTCCTCCACTCGCGCATACAGCGCATGAAGGTCGCGCACCGCCCGAGCGCCAGCTTCGACGAGCAGCGCGCGGCTCGCCCCCCGCCGAAGCGCCTCGCGCGAGACCTGCCCCGTGCCGGCGAACAGCTCCAGAAAAGCGCACCCCTCGATATCGCCCAGGACGTTAAAAAGTGCCCCCAGGACCTTGCCCGTCGTCGGACGAATATTTCCGCCCGTTTCGCCCGTCCCGCCCATTCCACCCGTTCCGCCCGCTTTGCCCGTTTTTTTCATGGACACCCTCGTTTCTTGGTTCTATAATCTTAGCTTCGATCGCGCAGGAAATTGCATGCGATTTAACTCGAAGAAGGAGTCGTTCCGCCATGAAACCGATCGCGCAAAACACCAAAGGCCTTTTCGGGATTTCGGCGCTCCACTTCCTGAACGACCTCTTCCCCTCTTTCCTGCCCGCGCTGATGCCGCGCCTCGTGCAGTCGCTCTCGCTTTCGTACTCGCAAGCGGGGCTCGTCAACATGGTCTTCGGCTGTTTTCACTTCATCACGCAGCCGGTGGCGGGCTACCTCTCCGACAAACAGAAAAAACCATACTTCGCCCTGTGGTCGCCGCTTTTAACCGCGGCAGGCGTCCTGTTGCTGCCGCTGTCGGTCAACTACGCCATGCTGCTGGCGCTCACCGGCGTCATGAGCCTCGGCACGGCGCTCTTTCACCCGCAGGGACACGCCATCGCCGGAGCCGTCGCACCCAAGGGCAGCCTCGCCTTTTACATCGCCATCATGGCGGCGGGCGGCAATTTCGGGTTCTCGCTAAGCCCGCTTTTCGCCGTCTTCCTGGTCGAAAAACTCGGGGCCACGTGGATGCCGATCGTCATGGTCCCGCTCGCCGCGTCGATCTACGCGATCCGCAACACATTGCCCACCGATATCTCAATAAGCCACGATCACGCCGAACGTGCCGGAAGCGCACCCACTCCGCCCACGCCGCAGCCATCGTTCACGGAGATCTTCGGCAAAGTGCTGCGCGTGTCCGGCTGGATCATCTTCCTGGCCGTGCTGCGCGACACGACGAGCCAGGGGATTCGCCTCTTCATGCCGCTTTTGATCCAGGAGCGCGGTGGATCGCTCGCCATGGGCGGCTCAATGCTCTTTTCGTTCACGGTGGCGGGCATGTTCTCGAGCCTCATCAGCGGCAAACTCGCCGACCGTTTCGGCAAACTCCGCGTCGTCTTAGTACTGCTCATCATGGTTCCGTTTTTGCTCTTTCCGGCCGTCCGCCTGGGCGGCATCGCATCGCTCGTTCTTTTCGTCATCGGGGGAGCGTGCCTCAACGCCAGCACTCCCATCACGACCGCGATCGCACAGGAGGGAAACCCCGAGGCGCGCGCCATCGCGAGCTCGCTCTCGATGGGCATCTCCTGGGGCATCGGCAACATCATGTCCTACCCCATCGGCAGGCTTGGCGACTACATCGGGCTCGAGACAACCGTCGCGCTCGTCTCGCTGCTGCCGTGGTTCGTCTTCCCGTTGATCGCGCTCAATCGGCTGCGGCTACGCCGCCGTCATTAGCGGTACTCGCGGCGTCTAGAACGCGCCGCAGCGCGGCGCGCACGCTACGCGTGCGATAGGGGTGCCCGATCGAATCGAGCTTCACGCGAAAGTGCGACCCTCCAGACACCTCACGACAGACGATCTTGACGTAAAAATGCTGTTCGAACCCCTCGTCGTTCGCGATCGCCTGCACGAGCCCCACGCGTTCGTTTTCTACGGGTGCGCTTTTTCGCGCCTCCGCGAACGCCTGCCGCAAAACCCAAAACCCCCCGGCCGTGCGTCCCTCGGCTCCCCTTAAAGAAGCCAAAATCGCCTCGAGCGAACGATCCGCCGACACCTCGCGCATTTCCTCCGTCATTTCGTCCGCCCCCTCGTCGCGCGCAAAAATTTTTTCGTTTTTTATATTTATTTCGCCCACCTTGCGGGCAACGACGCGAAAAAGGGCCTTGCCCTGCTCGCGCCAGTTGCGCTCGTACTTCGTCCCCCCGGCCGGATCCAGGCCGTGCCCCACCTGCACCGGGTCGGTCTCAAAAGCACTCCGACGTTCCAGATAGTCGCGTGTTGCCTCGGCATACCAGTCGACATCGGTCGTGAGCTCAAACACTCCTCCCGTTTCGAGCGCGTGCTCCAAAAGCCGGGCGAAGTCGTCCGTCGCCACGCGGCGCTCTGCGTGCCGCCGCTTGGGCCACGGGCAGGGGTAGTTCATGCAAACGCGCCGTACGGAGGCCGGCGCGAACAGGCGCGGAATCAAAAAACGCGCGTCACCGCAGACGATCCGCGCGTTTTCGACCCCACGCGCGCCCAACCGGCGCACGGCCTTGTCGATGCACCAGCGCGAAAGCTCGAACCCCACGACCAGCGCGTCGGGGTTCGCCTCCGCCAGCCCCTGCAGAAACTCCCCGTCGCCAAAACCGATCTCCACGACGATCGGCCTCGCGCCCCGCGTGAAAAAGGGCAGCGCCGCGCCGCTCTCGTTCGCCCGCACCAGATAGTGCGAAAAGCCCAAACGCCGTTCGACCGTCAATCCCTTTTCGTCCTCTCGAGCTCTGAACCGTTAAACGTCCACGTATGCCCCACGTTGTTGAAAAACGCCCGGCCCGGCATCAGCCGCGCGAGGTCGAGGCCGCGTTCGAGGCCCGTGCAGTGCGAAATCGCCACGTACGGGTCGCCCCACGTTTTCAGATCGGCGACGACGCGCTCGAGCCGTTCGGGCTTCGCGTCATATAGGTGCGTCCCGCCGATCACGCAGAGCAGCGCGTCCGATCCCGTGAGCTTCATCCCATGAGCCACGGCATTGACGATCCCGCGGTGCGCGCAGCCCGAAACGACGATCAAACCGGCTTCCGTTTTCAGATAAAGCGCCGTCTCGTCGCACACCGGCTCGAGCTCGAACGCGCCCGAGGCGTTCTTACGATACGAGCGCGTCGTCTTCTCGTATGGCGTCACGCACGCTATCTCTCCGCTCGTGACGACGTCGCGCGACAATTCGACCGGCTCGGACGAAAAACGAAAAAGCGCCCCCAGGCGCTCGAGCTCGCAAAGCGAGTGCGCGCACCCCGTGTAGCGCATGCACCCGTCCTCCTCGCGCGCGTATTTCGGCTCGAACGTCGCCGGATGGACGACAATCGGCGGGCTCGGCGTCCCGCGCGCGTAAAAAGACTCCAGCCATGTGCGCATTCCGTTCA
>JAVBRL010000176.1:0-11735 GCA_031547985.1 Synergistaceae bacterium | reverse complement strand
GTCGCGCCCTTCACGGGCGCGTGAATTGCAATAAAGATCTCCTCAAGACTTCATTAGTATGTAGATTTTTGCTTAAAACGGCTTCCATTCGAATGCAATTTTGTATTTAGGATGGAAGCCGTTTTGTGTTTTTGGGCTAGTACGGTGAAGCTACTTTTTGATGAACGTTCCGTTTTTGAGTTCTGCGAATGCTTGTTCGAGTTCTTCATCCGTATTCATGACGATGGGGCCGCCCCAGGCGACCGGTTCGCCCAGCGGCCTTGCCATGCAGAGCACGAAACGTGTCTCGGCGTCTTCCGTACGCACGGTGACCGTTTCTCCGAGGGAGAAGAGGATCGCTTGGTGTTCGGGAATCGCTC
The DNA here is from genome assembly GCA_031547985.1 of Synergistaceae bacterium. Lineage (GTDB taxonomy): Bacteria > Synergistota > Synergistia > Synergistales > Synergistaceae > JAVBRL01. The sequence continues at coordinate 11,376 of JAVBRL010000176.1, read as the reverse complement.
CGGAGTCGTCGTCGAATGCGGCCGCGCCATCTAAGATATAGAGGTAGACCGAGGCCTCGGGATCGGTTTGGAGACTCCATTGCGAGTGGGGCGAAATGTGCACGTCGAGGAAGGTCGCTTTGACATAGTCGGCCTGCATCGCTCCCGCAGTGCCAGCGTAGCTTCCTGAAATCACTTTGACGGTCGCGCCGTTTTCTTGTACGGTGGGGATGCCGTCTGCCGTGATGTCGTGGTATTTGGGAGGCGTCATCTTGTCTTCTCGTGGGAGATTGAGCCAGAACTGGAGGCCTTTGAGCCGCGGGGAGGGAGACGGCATCTCTTGATGGACGATTCCACTGCCGGCGGTCATCCACTGGCAATCTCCGTCGCGGATGACGCCTTTGTTTCCGATACTGTCGCCGTGTTCGATCGCACCCGAAACAAGATAGGTGACCGTTTCGATGCCGCGATGCGGGTGCCACGGGAACCCCTTGATGTAGTCGTCGCTGTCGGTCGAGTCGAAGGCGTCGAGCATCAGGAAGGGGTCGAAATCCTTCACGTTCGCGTGTCCGATCACGCGGATGAGCTTGACTCCCGCGCCGTCGATCGTCAGCTTGCCGCGCAACACCTGTTTGACCTTTCGTTTGCCCATCTTTCGAACCCTCCTTTGATTCAGATGTGTTCAGATGTTTTAGATGTGATTTTTTTATAAGTATAGCATTTTGTAGCGATTTTATTCTGTGCTGCCTTGTGTTTGCATCGCTACAAAATTTCTGCCATACTTTCTTTAAGTGAAGGCAGGAGGGGGTACGATGTCGCTCGCAGATCTGAAGGTCGACTGGAAACTTCTGGTCGAGTTTTTATTCGGACCGGGGATTACGATCCTTGCTTGGTTTATCGTGGACCGCATATTGATTATGCTGCACAAGCGAGGCAAGATAACGGAGCGCCTTTTCACGCGACATGCCTCGAGCGAGACGCAGCGTCATGTGATCGAACAGCGCGTCAGGACGTTTCGCGGGATTTTTCTCCAGACGATCCGTCTGCTCAATGGGCTTTTTTTCTTCTTTCTCTTCCTGGGGCATTTTAAGATCGATCCCAAGCCGTTGCTTGCAGGGATCGGGGTGGCTGGGCTCGGTGTGTCGCTCGCGGCGCAGAACATCTTGCGCGATTTCATCAACGGGCTTTTCATCGTCATGGAAGATCAGTTCAACGTGGGGGACTGGGTGGACATCGGCACGTTTTCCGGCACGGTCGAGAATTTCACGATGCGCGTGACGCGCCTTCGCACCGACGATGGACGGCTCGTCATCATCCCCAACGGAACGATCGCGCAGGTCGTCAACAGCAACAAACAGTACTCCATGACGATCGTGAAGGTGGGCGTTTCGTACGATACGGACGTCGCGAAAGCGATGCGGATCCTTGATCGCTGCGGGAGCGCCTTGAAAGGGCTTTACCCCTATACCGTTCTCGATCGTCCTATCGTGCATGGGATCGTGGATTTCCGCGATAATGACATCCTACTGCGAATGCTGATCAAGACGCTCCCGGGGGAACATTGGAACGCGGGCAGACATCTGCGGCGGATCATCAAAGAACAGTTCGATCAAGAGGGAATCGAGATTCCGTTCCCACAGCGAGTCATCCATACCGCACCGTATGTTCCTCCGGTTCCGAAACCCGACGAAGGGGAAGAACCGGCGAAGGAAATTTCAGAATCGGACGCGGACGACTCGAAGTAGCGCTTACGCCTTTTTTTCGTCGACTTTACGATGAACGCCGCGTTCCGTGATGATCGCCGTGATCAGGCTCGCCGGTGTGACGTCGAACGACGGGTTCCAGACCGGCGTGTCGGGCGAGACGATTTTGCCGCCGGGAAGTTCGCGGACCTCGCGGGGGTCGCGTTCTTCGATGGGGATGCGGTCGCCCGAGGGGAGGTCCCGATCGAGCGTGCTCGTGGGGGCGGCCACGTAGAAGGGGACGTTGTGGTGATGCGCGAGTACCGCCAGCATGTACGTGCCGATCTTGTTGGCGACGTCGCCGTTGGCGGCGATGCGATCGGCGCCGACGACCACGGCGTCGATCTTCTTTTTTTGCATCAGTGAGGCGCTCATGTTGTCGCAGATGAGCGTGAAATCGAACCGGTCCTGAAGCAACTCCCAGGCGGTAAGGCGCGCGCCCTGAAGCACGGGGCGCGTTTCGTTCACGTAGATGTGCAGTTTTTTTCCGGCGCTGCGAGCGGCCCGAAACACGCCGAGCGCCGTGCCGTAGCCACCTGTGGCGAGTGCGCCGGCGTTGCAGTACGTGATCACGTTCGCTCGTGCGGGAAGTAGTTCTTGGGCCGCCATGCCGATTTTTTTGTTGTTCGCGACGTCGTCCCAATGAATTTGCTTCGCGAGCTCGAGCAGCTGTCGCGGTGCGTCGACGATGGGGGCTGAGCGATACTTTCCGCGCATTTTTTCGAGAGCCCAAAAAAGATTGACCGCCGTGGGACGCGTATTTGCCAGCTCTTCGATCGCGTCCGGCACGTGCGAAAAATCCTCGGCCGCCGCGAGCGCCACGCCGTAGGCCGCCGCAATTCCGATGGCGGGCGCGCCGCGGACGGCAAGCGTGCGGATCGCGTCGGCGACGTCTTCGTAACGCCGGCAGTCCAAAAATTCCACTCGCTCCGGCAGCCGGCGCTGATCGAGAATTTTTAATGCACCTTGCTTCCACTCAAGCGTTTCGGGCAACATGAATATCCCTCCTTTTTTGACGTATTTATTGTATATTCTAAAAAAAGTTTTTGCATTTCTCGTAAGGAGGGGCACGCATGGACGAACGGCTCGAGCGCGGCGACGCCGCGAGGAAAAAGCTTTTGCTCGACAGCGGGAAAAGCCTGCTCGAAAAGGGACTCGTGTACGGCACGGGGGGAAATCTGAGCGCGCGTGCGGAAAGCGGGAACTCTTTTTGGATCACGCCGAGCGGCATGGACTACCGGTTGCTCGATGCGGACGACCTCGTCGAGATGTCTTTCGAGGGGAAAATACTCACGGGACATCGCCGCCCCTCGATCGAGTGGATGCTTCATCGGGCCCTTTATGTGGCGCGGCCGGACGTGGAGGCCGTCGTCCACACGCATTCGACCTATGCGACGACCCTAGCGGCCGCGCGGCAGGACCTGATGCCCGTCACCGATACGTTTGTCGTCGTGTTCGGAGAGTGTGTGCAGGTCGCCGATTATGGATTGACCGGCTCCGCCGAGCTTGCCGCCAATGCGGTGAGCACATTGGGTAACGGCGTCGCTGCGTTGCTGGCGAACCACGGCGCGGTGTGCGTGGGCAAGGACGTGAAGGCGGCTTTCGAAACGGCGTTGTTGCTGGAGCAGTCGGCGGCCATTTATATGGGAGCGCTCGCCCTCGGGGGTACGCCGCTCGCTTCTAAAACGGTTGATTTCCTTATGAGGAATGTAGTGCCGCGTTACGGGCAGGGAGAGTTCAAGGATTTGCGAGAAGGAGACGATGCGTGATGACACGGATAGACGATCTGCGAGAGAAAAAACAGAGCGTTTGGCTCGACTACATCAGCCGGGAGCTGCTGGAATCGGGTGGGCTCGACCGCTGGATCGAACTGGGTATTGCCGGCGTGACGACGAACCCGTCGATCTTTGAAAACGCCATCGCCAAAACAAACGCCTACGACGAGGAGATCGGACGGCTCTCGCGGGAAGGCCTGAAGACGGCGCAGATATACGAACGCCTCGTCTGCGCGGACGTGCGGCAGGCGGCCGATATCCTCGAACCCGTGTACGACGCCACCGAAGGGCTCGACGGTTACGTGAGCCTCGAAGTCGATCCGCTTCTGGCTGCGGACGCTCCCTCGACGGTGAGCGAAGCGTTGTCGCTTTACGAAAAAGTAGGGCGCCCCAACGTGATGATCAAGATCCCGGCGACGGCCGCCTGCATCGGCGCGATCGAGGAAGTGTTGAGCATGGGCGTGCCGGTCAACGCGACGCTGATCTTCTCGCAAAAACAGTACGCGGACGTCGCCGATGCCTTCGCTCGTGCCCGGCAAAGAAGTCCGCGCAAAGTGGCCTCCGTGGCCTCGGTCTTTGTCAGCCGCATCGATACGACCGTCGACGCGGTGTTTCTTTCAAGAGATCCTTTGGAAGAAAAGCATCGCCGGCTCCTTGGACGGATCGCGGTGGACAACGCGCATCTCTGCTACCACCATTACTGCGAATGGAAGAATCGGCACGAACCTGCCCATCCGGGACAGCGCCTGTTGTGGGCCAGTACCGGAACAAAAAATAAAGCCTACAGCGAGACGCTTTACGTCGATTCGCTCGTTTTGCCCGAGACGGTGAACACGGTCCCCGTGTCGACCCTCGAAGCTTTCCTGAACGGAAACGAAGGAATCCGCGAAGCTTCATTCGCTCCGCAGGAATCGCAAGCGCGTCTTGGCGAGCTTGCGGCGTACGGCATCGATCTCGACGCCGTATGCGCGAAACTTTTGGGCGAAGGTGTGGCGGCGTTCGAAAAAGCGTTTTCTTCCCTGCTGAAGAGTATCGAGCTTAAAAGCCGCGCGCAGCCGTAAGGGTGTTGCGCATGAGCATGGCGATCGTCATGGGGCCGACTCCGCCCGGAACCGGCGTGATCCACGCGGCTTTCGGGCGGACGTTTTCGTAGTCGACGTCGCCCGCGAGTTTTTTACTTTTGTCTTTGTTCGTTCCGTTTTCTCCGCTCCCTTCGTCGCGGTTGATGCCCACGTCGATGACGATGGCGCCTTCTTTGACCATGTCGGCCGTGACGAAGCGCGGCTTGCCGAGGGCTGCGACCACGATATCGGCTTCGCGCGCGATCTCTTTGAGGTTGCGCGTGCGGCTGTGCACGATCGTCACGGTGGCGTGGCGCTCGAGCAGCATCAGCGCGACCGGTTTTCCCACGATATTGCTGCGGCCGATGACGACGGCGCTTTTACCTTCGATTGAAACTCCTGTTCGCTCGATCATGTGCATGACGCCGGCTGGCGTGCAGGGTAGCAGGACCGGATCGACGCGTATCCCGGAGGTAAGCCGTCCCACGTTGATGGGGTGAAAACCGTCGACGTCTTTATGAGGGGAAACCGCTTCCAAAACGACGCGTGAGTCGATTTCCGCGGGAAGGGGAAGCTGCACGAGAATGCCGCTCACGCGAGGGTCGGCGTTCAGTTTTTCGATCAACGCGAGAAGCTCCGCCTGCGGCAGCGAAGACGGAAATTCATGACGAAACGAAGCGATCCCCAGCTCGGCGCAGGCTTTTTCTTTTTGTCCCACGTAGATTTTGGAGGCGGGATCGTCGCCGACTAAGATGACGGCAAGCCCCGGAGTGATCTGCTTTTCGGTTTTGAACGCCTGAACTTGGCGAGCGACGTGGTCTTTGATCTCCTGTGCCAGTAACCTGCCGTCGAGAACGTTTCCCTGATCCTGTTCTGTCGTATGAAAATCCTTCGTGAAAGCCATCTTGCAAACCCCCGTTTTCGGTCGTTCCGCAATTTTTGACGCGACGATCTTACAGCCCACGTTTCGCTTCGCGCAAGAGTCGGCAAAGCGAAAGGCATTTTTTTGACTTTTGTTGACCTGTATTGACAAAACAGAGCTAACTTGATATTCTTTGTACGTTTGAAAAATTTTAGCACTCGATAGGCGAGAGTGCTAATAGTTGGGTGGCAAGGAGGAAACCGCATGCTCACGCAAAGACAGATCGAAGTGCTGCACTCCATCGTTTCGGAGTATATCCGAAGCGGCGAAAGCGTGGGTTCGCGGACGGTCTCCAAGCGTTACCTGACGGGGCACAGCGCCGCGACGATCCGTAACGAGATGTCCGATCTCGAGGAGATGGGCTTCCTGATCCAGCCGCATACTTCCGCGGGGCGCGTACCGACGACGAAAGCGTATCGGCTTTACGTCGATTCGGTTTTAAAACAACGCGAAAACCGCGAGAAGGACGTTCAAGGTTGGCCGGCGGACCTTTCGGACCAACGCAAGGGCACGGAGGGAGCGATGACGGTCGCGTCCGATCTGTTGAGCCGGCTGTCGAAGTACGTCGGCGTGGTGGCCGTCGAGCCGCTCAATAAAATTTTGCTTCACCGGGTCGACTTTATTCGGGTGGATTCGCAGCACCTCCTGCTGCTTGTTATCCTGGAGGGGGGGCTTGTCCATCACAAGATCGTGCCGTTGGTTTACAATTTGTCGCAGGATTCTCTCGAAGAACTTTCAAGGCGGATCAACTTTTTCGCCGGACGCCCTTGGGCGGAAGCGCGCGGCGCTATTCGGACCTACGTGGACCAGGAATTGCGCGAATACGCGCAGGAGTGCAGGCGGGCCCTCGCGGAGCTTGACGAGTTGATCTCGACGCGGGGCACGAAACTTTACACCGGTTCTATGAGCCATCTGCTGGATCTGCCCGATTTTCAGGACTTGGGGCGTTTTCAGGCGCTCTTCACGTTGCTCGAGCAGGAACATGAACTGCTGGACCTCGTGAACTCCTGCACGGCGTGCGATGGAGTGAACGTGCTCATTGGAGAGGAGATCGAGCATCAGGACATGAAGGACTGTTCGCTCATGTTTTCCTCGAGCACGCACGCGGGACAGCGAACGGTCTTGGGGATCATCGGGCCGAAACGAATGGACTACGAGCGGGCTCTGACCGTTCTCGACCAGGTTTTTCAGAGCCTTTCGGAATCCGGTATTTTCATAGAGGAGGAAAGGTAATGTCGCAAGAGGAGAACAAGCGCCAGAAATCGCTTTTCGCAGCGAAGGACCTTCCGGACGACGACGAGAAAATGCGCCGCGATCTGGAAGACCTCCGACAGTACATTAACGACCGCGAAGCGGAACAGAAGGAGCTTTTGGGAAAAATCGAGGCTCTTGAAAAAGAAAGAGACGAGCTGCGTAACGAAGCCGCTCGCGCGAAGGCGGATTATCGGAACTATCGCGCTCGCGTCGAACGCGATCAGGAACGCGACCGAAAGCTCGCCGCCGAACGCGCCGTAGAGACGTTGATTCCCGTGCTGGACAACCTCGACAGGGTTGTTGGGGCCGTGACGGATAAAGAGTCCCCCATTTTCAAAGGGGTTGCGATGGTCAGAAACCAGTTCGTCGCTGCCTTGACGGAGCTGGGGGCGGAGTGTATCGGCACGGATTGCGTGTTCGATCCCGCGTGCCATGAGGCGATCGGGCAGGCGGATGTGGACGATCCGCAAAAAGAGGGATGGGTTGCTCAAGTGTTTCAAGAGGGGTACCGGCTTGCCGGAAAGATCATCCGCCCCGCGAAAGTTCTGGTGGCCCGTTATGCAGGGTCTGAGGCTGCGGATTCAAAAAAAGCGGAAGACTAGCGCTTTTACAGATTTAAAAAGCGTGAAAATTTTATAAAAAAACAACGTTCACGAAACGGATGAGAAAGAAGGGATTAGCATGGGAAAAGTAATTGGAATTGATCTGGGGACGACCAATAGCTGTGTGGCGGTGAAAGAAGGCGACAATATCACCGTCATTCCGAGCTCCGAAGGGACGCGCACAACGCCGTCCGTCGTGGCGTTCACGAAAGAGGGGGAGCGCCTCGTCGGCCAGCTGGCCAAACGTCAGGCCATCGTCAACGGTGACCGAACGATCATGTCGATCAAAAGGAAAATGGGCAGCAATTTTAAAGTTACGATCGATAGCAAGTCGTATACGCCGCAGGAGATCTCGTCGATGATCTTGCAGAAGCTCAAACGCGATGCGGAGGAGTACATCGGGGAGCCCGTGACGCAAGCCGTCGTCACCTGCCCGGCGTATTTCACCGATGCTCAGCGCCAGGCGACGAAAGACGCCGGGACGATCGCGGGGCTGGAGGTTTTGCGCGTGATCAACGAACCGACGGCCGCCTGCCTGGCGTATGGCGTGAACAGGGAGGGCGACCATAAGATCCTCGTCTTCGACTTGGGCGGCGGCACGTTCGACGTCTCGATCCTCGACGTGGGCGACGGCGTCTTCGAAGTGCTCGCGACGAGCGGCGACAACCTGCTGGGCGGCGACGACTGGGACATGCGCGTCGTCGACGGGATGGCCGAGGAGTTCCGCAAGAGCGAGGCGATCGCTCTCAAGAAGGACAAGATGGCCGCGCAGCGCCTGCGCGAGGCGGCGGAAAAAGCGAAGGTCGAGCTTTCCTCGATGGCGGAGACGACGATCTCCCTGCCGTTTGTCACGGCGGATCAGAATGGCCCCAAGCACCTGGACCTGTCGCTTTCGCGGGCGAAGTTCGAAGAGCTGACGAGTGACCTGCTTCAACGTGTGGTCGGGCCGACGCAGCGCGCCCTTAAAGACGCGAAGATCGACCCGTCCGCTGTCGACAAGATTTTGCTGGTCGGCGGCTCGACACGCATGCCGATGGTTCAGCGCTAGGTCAAGGAGCTGCTTGGCAAAGACCCGACTAAAGGGATCAACCCCGACGAATGTGTGGCCATCGGTGCCGCAATTCAAGGGGCTGTGCTGGCCGGCGAACACAAGGACATCGTCTTGGTCGATGTGACGCCGCTTTCGCTGGGGTTGGAGACTCTGGGTGGCGTGTTCACGAAGATCATCGAGCGCAACACGGCGATTCCCGCCTCGCGCAGCGAGGTGTTCACCACGGCGGCGGACAACCAGCCGCAGGTGGAAGTTCACGTGCTCCAGGGCGAGCGGGCGATGGCGGCGGATAACGTGTCGCTGGGAAGGTTTTTCCTCGACGGCATCGCGCCGGCCCCGCGCGGGATTCCGCAGGTCGAAGTGACGTTCGATATCGACGCCAACGGCATCGTCAACGTGACCGCCAAGGACAAGGGGACCGGCAAGGCGCAGCATATCACGATCCAGTCCTCGCGGCTCGACGATAAAGAGATCGATAAAATGCGCCACGACGCGGAAACGCATCAGGAAGAGGACCGCAAAAAGAAAGAACTGGCCGAGGCGCGCAACGAGGCGGATTCGATCCTGCGCGACACGGAAAAGACGCTCAAAGAGCTCGGCGACGACAAAGTGACGCCCGAAGAGCGCGCTGCCGTCGAGGCGAAGATGAACGAACTGCGCGAGGCGCTTGCCGCACCGGAACCCGAGGCGGAGAAGATCAAAAGCGCGCGCGACGCGCTGCTGCAGTCGATGCACCCGATCTCCCAGAAGCTTTACGCCCAGGCGCAGCAGGCTGCGGGAGCGGCTCAGGCGCCGCAGGGGGAACCGACGCTTCACCCCGAGGACGATGGGCAGGCGCCCACGGTCGACGCCGAATTTCGAGACGCGGGAGAGTAATTAGGCACCAATGGCACCCGCCGAAAAGAAGGGTAAGAGAGACTACTACGAGATTCTGGGAGTCGCTCGCGAAGCCAGCGCCGACGAGATCAAAAAGGCGTACCGCAAGCTCGCGCGCAAGCATCACCCCGACGCGCGCCCGGACGATAAAGACGCCGAGGCGCGTTTCAAGGAGATCAACGAAGCGTACGAGACCTTAAGCGACCCGCAAAAGCGGGCCCAGTACGACCAGTTCGGCCATGCCGGGCCGGCGGCGGGAAACCCTTTCGAGGGGTTCGGTGGTTTCGGTGGGACGGGTGGCTTTGGCGACGCGTCGACGTTCGGCGACCTTTTCGGCGATATTTTCGAGCAGGTTTTCACAGGAGGCCGTGCCGGCGCTGGGGGGCGTTCGCGAGTCGATCCGAATGCCCCTCGGCGCGGGGCCGATGTGGAAATGGTCATGAACATCACCCTGGAGGATGCCTACCGGGGTGGGGCGCGCGAGGTCGAAGTTCCGCACACGGAAGCTTGCGCCCGTTGCGGCGGTAACGGAGCGGAGCCGGGGACGAACGTCGAAACGTGTCCGATGTGCGGTGGGCGAGGGCAGGTGGAGCAGGCGGTACGGACGCCCTTTGGGCAGTTCGTGCAGCTGGGTACTTGTCCGCAATGCCACGGTCGAGGCAAGACGATCCCCACGCCGTGTAAGGATTGCAAAGGGCAGGGGAGCGTGCGCAAACGCCACAAGATCGAGGTGAAAATCCCGCCGGGTATCGATACGGGGACGCGCCTTCGCATCGCCGGCGAAGGAGACGCGGGGGCGAACGGAGGCCCGGGCGGAGACCTGTATCTGCTGATTCAGGTGCAGCCGCACTCGCGCTTTCAGCGCGAAGGGTCCGACCTGCACATGCATGTGGATGTCGCGTTTCCGCAGGCGGCGCTGGGAGCGGAGATCAAAATCCCCACGTTCGACGGGGAGGAGACGCTCGAAATTCCCGCCGGGACGCAGCCCGGATCCGTGCTGCGCATCCGCTCGCGCGGCATGCCGAGGTTGCGTGGCAGCGGAAAGGGTAACCTGCACATCCACATCCGCGTGCAGGTTCCCAAGGGGCTTTCCGATCGCGAAAAAGCGCTGATGGAGGCCTTGGCGCAGGAGATGAAAGTGAGCGTGCGTCCGCAAGGGCTGTGGGACAAATTCAAATCGATGTTCGGTAATTAACTAACGGCGCGAGGCGCCCGAAGACAGACGACCGAGGCTGTCCCCGTGTCACGCATGGCTTGCACATGCGCGGCGGGGGATGCCTCGGTCGCTTGTTTGGGGGGGGTGCGTATTTTTTTGTTTTTGGAACGTTTTGTAGCGTTTGCTGCGAGTGTTTCTTGAGTTGTTGCAACGGGTCATCTGCGCGCGCGGATACGGATGGGATAAGCGCGGGTGTTGCTTTTATAGGACGTCCTATAAATGTAAACTGCGCAGGAAGGTCGCAAAACGCAACCAGATTTTGAAAATTCCTCGAAGAAATTTTTTTGCCTCGCTTTGTGCCTTAAAATAGGGATTGTCTGACGGAATTTTTTATCTGGGGGGCAACAAAATGTCCGCGGAATCGAAAGTTCGCATCGTTACAGGGGATATCACGAAAGAACAAGTCGACGCGATCGTCAACGCCGCCAACGAATCGCTTCTGGGCGGCGGGGGTGTCGACGGGGCGATCCACCGCGCGGCGGGGCCCGAGCTTTTGGCGGAGTGCCGCAAACTGGGCGGCTGTCCCACAGGGGACGCGAAGGTCACGAGAGGATACCGCCTTCCCGCGCGATGGGTGATCCATACGGTGGGCCCCATGTGGCACGGGGGGCAGCGTAAGGAGCCGACGCTTTTGGCCTCGGCCTACCGGCGGTCGCTCGAAGAGGCCGTGAAGGTGGACGCGCGCAGCGTGGCGTTTCCCGCGATTTCGACGGGAGTCTACGGATACCCCAAAGATGCGGCCGCGCGCATCGCGCTGGAGACCGTGCTGGATTTTCTGGCGGCGCATGAGGGGGAGATTGACGAAGTGCGCTTCGTCTGTTTCGGGGAAGAATCTCGTATCGCGCATGAAGAGGCGTTGGTGGAAATCGTGCGCCTCCGGGGCGCGAAATAAATTTCG